>JAZQFL010000058.1:0-8958 GCA_045539485.1 Eubacteriales bacterium | reverse complement strand
CGCACCTTCTCCGTCAAAGCCCGATTCCTTCAAGCCTGTTCTTGCATTCTACAGAGTGATCCATTATAAGTGGGATGCGGCTCGCGGCGTGTACGATATGGCAGACAACGTACTGCTTCAAGGCAAGATCGGCGCAACGGCCTATGCTGTGCCGAACACCTATGAGGGTTATGTACTGAATCCTCTTGCCGAAGGCTATACCGACAAGGGTGTTATTATCGAAAACGTTAAGGAAGGCCATGAGCAGACTATGCTCTTCCTCCGCCTCTACTACGATATCGACGGCGGTAAGGACGACACTCCCGATATCTTCCAGAAGAAGGTAACGTTCAGAATCTTCAACGGTACTTGGACGGATGGCACAAGTGAAGATAAGGTGGTATATCTTGATCTTCTCGATGAAAACGGCAAGTATTCTGCCGACGGAAGCGCGATCCTCAATCCTCCCGCAGGCATGAAGGCAAACGAGGGCTACGAAGGCGGTTACTGGAACGTAACTCTTCCCGAGACCGTAAGCGGAACCGATGAAGCTGTATTTACCTACTCCTTCACCAAGACCGAGGTGCCGGAAGTTCCCGTGGACCCCGTGGACCCCGTGGACCCCGTTGATCCTGTTGACCCCGAAATTCCCGAAGGACCCGAAAACCCCGCAACAGGCGACTCTAAGGTATTTCTTATTGCCGCTATGGCACTTGCGGCTGCGTTCGGAATTGCAAAGCTTGGATTCTTCAGACGCGAAGAAGACTGAGAAACCGACAATTTAACAGAAAGACCCGAGCCCCAAAAGGCTCGGGTCTTTCTGTTAAAATAAAGTTTACAAAAATGCCTTGCATTGAAAAATGCTATGTAGTATAATGTAAATAACTATATCTGTATTTTGCGGTAATAGCAAAAAATCTGCAGAAGGGACGCTTTCGCGGTTAAAAAATATGCTGTTAAAAAACGAAAACACAAAAACACAGACATTCCGCATCGGCGGCGACGATGAATCAAGCATGCGCGGTATTCTGCTTACCGTGTATCAGGCACTCAAGGAGAAGGGATACAATCCCATAAACCAGCTTGTCGGATACACCCTTTCCGAGGACCCTACTTATATAACCAACCACAATAACGCAAGAAGCCTTATCCGCAAGATCGACAGGGACGAGCTTCTCAACGTGCTTGTGGCATACTATCTTAACGTATAATCGGAGTATTTGGGATGCTTATATCTACTGCGCGCAAATGTCCTGCGGGTGATGTTTTTTCTGTGGGCAAGGGCGGGTACGCCATTGCTCTCGGATGCTTTGACGGCGTGCATCTCGGGCACGCCGCGCTTTTTCGCACCTTGAGGGAAAATGCCGCAGGCAGAAAATGCGCCGCGTGGACCTTTGCTCCGCCTGAGGCGGGGAAGCTCTGCCCCGTAAAGGGCAAGCCGCTTATCGTCTCCTTTGAACGCAAGTGCGAGCTTTTAAACGAACACGGCGTCGAGTACGCATTTTTGTACGGATTTTATGACGTGTGCTCGCTTTCCTGCGAGGAATTCGTTGATAAGATACTCATCGAGGAATGCGGATGCGGGCTTGCCGTGTGCGGATATAATTTCACCTTCGGTAAGGGTGCCGCGGGAAATGCGGATACGCTTAAAGAGCTTCTTGCGCGCCGCGGTATCGAAACTATCGTGGTCGAAAACGTGCAAAAGGACGGCATATCCGTGAGTTCTGCGGGCATACGCGAGGCGCTTGCAAAGGGTGAGGTGGAGCTTGCAGAAAAGATGCTTGGCAGGGAATACACTGTTACAGCGCCCGTTATAGGCGGAAGGCGCCTCGGCAGGGAATGGGGATTTCCGACGGTCAACCAGCACTTTTTTGACGGAGCCGCAGTGCCGCAGAGAGGTGTTTATGCCTCAAGCTGTATAATAGACGGCAAAAAATACGGAGCCGTTACCAATGTAGGCGTCCGTCCCACTGTGTCCGGCGGCAAGGATGCCGTTACTGCGGAAACGCATATATTTGATTTTTCGGGCGATCTTTACGGAAAAACGCTCTCTGTAGCTTTAAAACATTTTATAAGACCCGAAAAGAAGTTTGAAAACGGCGATGAGCTGAAAAAGGCCGTGCTTGCGGATATAGAGACCGCAAGAGAATACTGCTCAAAAAATATACTGTAAAAAGGAGGAAGCACGGATGAAAAAAAGCATACGTTATACGGCGGCTTTTTTATGCGCTGTGCTTTCTTTGTTCTTTTTTGTGCCGTCTGTTTACGCGGCAGACCCGCCCGAGGTGAGCGGCGTGCGCGCCGCATTGCTCTACAACGTGGAAAATGACAAGATAGTGTATTCGCTTAATGCGGATGAGAAGGTTTTTCCCGCATCATCTGTTAAGCTGATGACGGCTGTTGTTGCTTACCGCGCGCTCTCAGACCGCCTTGATGAAACGGTCACCGTAACACGTGAGATGCTTGAAGGTGTTTCGGGCTACCGCATCGGGCTTGTTGCGGGCGAGCAGGTGAAGATAGAGAGCCTTTTTTATGCAATGCTTCTGCGCGGTTCAAATGACAGCGCCAACGTGCTTGCGCACCTTGTAAGCGGAAGTACCGGAGCTTTCCTTGAGGAGATGAACTCTCACGCAAAGTTTATAGGTATGGAAAATACGCTTTATCTCAATACCGGCGGAATGCACGAGGAAGCGATGGTAACGACCGCATCGGATACACTTAAGGTGGCGGCGGCATTTGCATCCGAGGAAAAGCTGCTTGAAATGTCAAGCGTTACGAAATACCTCTTTCCCCCGTCAAACAAAAGCGAGCAGTTTACCGTATATAACAGAAACCACCTTGTTTCCCGCTTTCAGGAGACCAAGTACTATTACGAGTACGCAAGGGGCATGAACTATGGTTCCACCGATGAGGGCGGAAGCACCTGCTGTTCCGTTGCAAGCAGGGGCGGACTCACGTACATCTGTGTTGTTCTGGGCGGCGGTGAGGACGTTTCAACCGGTACGGATCTTGCTCTGCGCACTGCAAGCGACCTCTTAAAATACGGCATAGAGGGATTTGGCTACACTGATGTTATCAACACGGAAAAGCCCGTGTGCGAAATAGGCGTTACGTTATCGGCGACAGTCGACCACGTTATGCTCTATCCGAAAAACGGATTGTCCGTTTTTCTGCCGTCTGACGTTGATGTCAACAAAGATATCACAACAAGCATGCGCCTGAGCGGCGACAGCCTTGCCGCCCCGGTTGAAAAGGGCGCTGTTGTAGGTTACCTCAACGTATATTACGGAGATGAGCAGATAGGCTCTGTAGAGCTTATAACCGGAGACGAAGTGGAGCGCAACACTTTCCTTTACACGCTTGAGGTGATAAAGGAATATTCAAAAAGCAGATTTTTCCGCGCTACAGCGATCTCTGCAGTCGTGCTGACGGTTATATACATATTTGCTTCTGCTGCGGTGCGCCGCAGGCAGGCAAGGAAAAACAGAAGATACAGATTTTAATAAAGGAGGGATGGCAATGCCAAGGTTAAAAAAACGGCTGTGCGCCGCAGTTATGCTTTGTGCCTTGATGCTGTCCCTTTCTTCGTGCCTTATCGTTATAAATGGTGGTGATGAAACCTCCGCTCCGTTGTATTCAACAGACGGTGAGCTTACCTCCGCGCCTCAAGTGACGGAGGAGATCCCGCCCGAGGATAAGCTGAGTGCCAATGACGTTGCAAAGCGCAGGCTTGAATCGATGCTTGACTACGATATGGACGGCAAGACGTTTATCCTTGTAACCACAGACAGCAACGTGCCCCTGCCCATAGGTTCGTCGCGGATCCTAGATAAAACGCGCTGGGAGGTACTGAACGCGGTAAGTGAAAAATACGGTGCAGAGCTTATAGTAACCCGCGAAACACGCTCGAAAATGATATCAAAATTCCGCGAGGCAAGCACCTCGGGGCTGTACTATGCGGATATACTTTGCGCACAGTCTTCGGAAATGGGATCCCTTTTTGCCGAGAAGCTTCTTACAGATCTGACCGACCTGCCCTTTTTGGACTTTGATGCCGAGTATTACTACCCTATGGCAAGGGAATCTGTTACGGTGAACGGAAAGATATACGGGGTTGCAGGCGAAGCAAGCGTGGATTTTGACGTTTTCGGTTGTATATATACCGATCTTAATGCCCTTAACACGATGAATGCCGATATATATACGGATATTGAAAACGGCGGCTGGACTTATGACAGATTGCTTGAATACGCAAAGCTTTACGAGTATTCCGAGGACGGTACCTATAAAGGCGTAAATGCAATTTCATCCTCCTTTGATAAAAGCAAAACGGTGGAATATCTCTTTGAGGCAACGGGGATAAGGTATGTGTATTCGGAAGACGGAACGGAGAAGATATATTCGCCCGTCGGAAGTCCGGAGGATGCCGTTGCGGCTATACGGGCGCTCTGCTTTACCGGAAATTGGGGATTTGAGCTTACAGATGAAGAAAAGATCAAATATACCGAAGGGGAGCTTTTAGATCCCGAGGAGCTGATCCAGCTTGATCTGCTGATGATGGGAAAGGGCATTTTCTATATCGGAACGCTTAACGACCTTGCGAGGGTCTATTATACGGAGAGAGCCCTCGTTCCGATACCTATGCCAAAGCTTAACAAAGAGCAGGGAAGCTATATTGCTCCCACGGCAGGTGAAGCTTGCTTCTTCTTTATTCCATCCGACAGCGCCAATATAACGGAGTCTGCCATTCTTATCGAAGCTCTTAACGCGCGCTCCAAGGGAGCTATCGGGGAGGCTTACGTTACAAACGCTCTTCATTACTACATTCGTAACGAAAAAAGCGTAAGTATGTTAGAAACGATCATTGAGCGTCCGTATTTTGACCTCGCCGTGAATTTCGGAACAAGATACGGTGCATTGCGCCACGTTTCCGTCGGTACTATCCGTCAGGCGGCGGAGGATGGCTATAATGTGCTTGACGTTCATTACTGGAATTATCACTCTGCCGTTGAAGCTCTTAAAGAGATAAGAACAGCAGCAGAGCAATGATGACGTGCGGAGGACAGTATGCGGCTTAGATACGACCTACATATACATTCCTGTCTTTCTCCGTGCGGAGACGATGCGCTTACTCCCGCGTTTGCGGCGGGAAGCGCCAAGCTTATCGGGCTTGACGTTGCGGCGCTTACCGACCATAATTCGGCAAAAAACTGCCCCGCGTTTTTTAAGGCGGCGGAGTTTTACGGGCTTTCCCCTTTAGGCGGGCTGGAGCTTTCCACGGTTGAAGGCGTGCACGTGCTCTGCCTTTTTGATAAGCTTGAAAAAATAATGGAGTTTGACAGCTTTGTAAGCGAAAGACTGATAAAAATGGAAAACGATCCCGCATTCTTCGGTAATCAGTTTGTTTGTGATGAGGAGGATGAGGTGCTGTGGGAGGAAAAATTCCTTCTTTCGGGAGATACGGATATACCCTTTAACGATGTGCGGAATATAGTGCTCGGGTACGGCGGAGTCGCCCTTCCCGCACATATAGACCGCAAGGTAAACGGAGCCGTGGAAATATTCGGTACTGTGCCCTCGGAGGCGGGCTTTACCGTTTACGAGATGCGTGACCGTGGGAGCAAGGAGGAATATCTTGCCTATATGTGCAGGGATCCTCTTGTGATATACAACAGCGATGCGCATATTGCGGAGAACATCGGCACCGCGGGCGGAGCCGCCACGATAGACGATGCAATGGTAAAGGAGCTCGGCACGGCAAGTGCGCTGCTTCGGTATATAGCCGAAGCAAACGGATAATCAAGTAAAAAACCTACCGACGGTAAGGAAAGGATAAAACTATGAAGATAAGCGAAATTGCAACCCTGCTTGATGCAGAAGTTCTTTGCGGAGCCGACAATCTGGACGGCGAGGTAAGATCCGCCTGCGGAAGCGATATGATGAGTGACGTGCTTGCATTTGTTAAGGATCAGGCAGTTCTGCTCACCGGTCTTCTCAACCCGCAGGTAATACGTACTGCCATGATGATGGATATGCAGTGCGTTGTTTTCGTGCGCGGTAAAAAACCCACCCCCGATATTCTCGCGCTTGCTGAAAACTGCAAGCTGACAGTGCTTTCCTCAAACGAAAGACTGTACACCGCCTGCGGAAAGCTTTACGCGGCAGGCCTGAGAGGAGGGGACCTGATTGAGTGAGCTTCTTACGTTAAAGTACACTGTACACGGAGATAACTTTACGGGTGCGGGAGAGGCTTCCGTAAGTATGAAGAGGGAGCTCCGCCAGCTCGGCTTTGACGCAAACGTTATCCGCCGCGCCGCAATCGCTATGTATGAGGGTGAGATCAATATGGTCATCCACGCAGAGGGCGGAGAGGCTGAGGTAAGAATAAGCGAAGATAAAATAGAGATAATCCTGCGTGATGAGGGTCCCGGAATTGCAAACGTCGAGCTTGCGATGAAGGACGGATTCTCCACCGCACAGGATAACATCCGTGCGCTCGGCTTCGGTGCGGGAATGGGTCTTCCCAATATGAAGCGCTACAGCGACGAGATGCATATAGAAACAGAGATAGGAAAGGGAACAACGGTCTATATGACCATACTTTCCGACAGCCCGAAAAACGCACTCTGATTTTGAAAGGAGGGATGAAGCGTGAAGCATATTCACTCTGTCACCCTTGACAAGGATAAATGCCTTGGATGTACCAACTGTATCAAGCGATGTCCCACGGAGGCCATCCGTGTGCGCGCGGGGAAGGCGGCGATAACCGCAAACCGCTGTATCGACTGCGGCGAATGCATACGTATATGCCCCCACAACGCAAAGAAAGCAATATTTGACCGATTTGACGAGGATGCGGGCTTTAAATTCAAGGTTGCTTTACCTGCGCCCGCACTTTACGGTCAGTTTGATAATATCGACGACGTAGATTACATACTTACCGCCTTGAAGCTTATAGGCTTTGACCACGTTGCAGAAGTAAGCAGTGCCGCCGAGATGATAACGGAGTATACCCGTAAGTATCTCGAGGAGCATAAGTGCGATCATCCGTATATTAGCACGGCGTGTCCTGCGGTCGTAAGACTTATCGAGGTAAGATTCCCCTATCTGAGGGATTATCTGCTTCCCGTTGTCGCGCCCGTGGAGCTTGCCGCAAGAATGGCGCGCGAGGAGGTCTTAAAGAGCCATCCGGAGCTTAAGCCCGAGGATATAGGTATCTACTTTATCTCCCCCTGCCCCGCGAAGGTAAGCTATGTTAAAAACCCCATAGGCTACGAAAAGAGCGAGGTCGACCGCGTACTTTCCATGAGCGAGATATATATGAAGCTGCTCGGAAAGCTCGGTGACGTTAAAAAGCCCGAATTCATCTCCCGAAGCGGTGTTATCGGCATCAGCTGGGCAACCACGGGCGGAGAGGCGGCAGGTCTGCTGAATGAAAAATACCTTGCCGCAGACGGAATTGAGAACGTAATAAATGTGCTTGACGAAATAGAAAACGAGAATTTCTCGGGTCTTGAATTCATAGAGCTGAATGCCTGCCGCGGCGGATGTGTCGGCGGTGTTCTTGCAGTGGAAAACCCGTATATCGCCAAGGCGAGAATACAGAAATTGAGAAAATTCCTTCCCATTTCCCAAAGCCGTGTGGAAAGTCTTGAAAAGACAGATGATATCGAATGGGCAAAGGGAGTTGAAAGCAATCCCGCTTTGCGTCTTAACACCGACCGTACTCAGGCAATCGAAATGAGCCGCCGCATAAAGGAGCTTACCGCGACTCTGCCGGGTCTTGACTGCGGCTCGTGCGGTGCGCCCTCATGCAAGGCTCTTGCAGAGGATATCGTAAGAGGCGAGGCAAGGGAAAGCGACTGTATCTTCCGTATGCGCGAGCGCATACAGCAGATATTCAGCAGTCTTGCCGATATACAGCACGTAGACCTCTCCGCGTCCTTTGATGCGGATAAGAAGGAAGGTGAATGAGATGCAGATAAAGAAACGTACCGCGGCACAGCTTGCCGCCGAATTCGGCTTGGAGATCTTAAACGATGCAGACGGGCAAAGAACAGTAAACTGCGGTTATGCGGGAGACCTGCTCAGCTGGGTAATGGGCCGCGCACCCGCAGACTGCGCGTGGGTCACCGTTATGTCAAACGTCAACGTCGTTGCCGTTGCAAGCCTTGCGGACGTAGGCTGTGTCATACTTGCGGAGAATGCCGAGCTTGACGAAGCCGCGCTTGAAAAAGCAAGGGCTGTGGGCATCAATATCTACCGCACATCCATGCCTGTATTTGAGGTGTGTGCAAAATTAGCCAATTTAGGATAATAAAAATCCCGTTAAATCGGCATTCGTTTAGCAAAAATCCTCGAAAAACTCTTTACAAGCAAGAAAAAAAGTGCTATCATATTTAAAGGTGCGGGCATCCGCGCCCAAAAGCTTTGCGCAAAAACAAATTTTATATAAATTCCGGAGGAAAAAATGGCAAGAATCAAGCAGTCCATGGACGGTAATACCGCGGCGGCGCACGTCAGCTACGCCTTTACCGAGGTTGCCGCAATCTACCCCATCACCCCTTCCAGCCCTATGGCAGAGGTGACCGACCAGTGGTCCGCCACCGGTCTCAAGAACGTTTTTGACGATAACGTCAAGGTTCTCGAGATGCAGAGCGAGGCAGGTGCAGCAGGTGCAGTACACGGCTCTCTCGCAGCAGGTGCTCTCACCACCACCTACACCGCATCTCAGGGTCTTCTCCTGATGATCCCCAATATGTACAAGATCGCAGGTGAGCTCCTTCCTTGCGTTATCCACGTATCCGCTCGTTGCGTAGCTTCCCACGCACTTAACATTTTCGGCGACCACAGCGATATCTACGCTTGCCGTCAGACCGGATTTGCTATGCTGGCTGCTTCCAACCCTCAGGAAGTTATGGATCTCGGTGCAGTAGCACACCTTGCTAAAGTCGGATCGTAGCCATGTCGTTCTGTGAG
>JAZQFL010000057.1:0-36851 GCA_045539485.1 Eubacteriales bacterium | reverse complement strand
CTGGTGGAAGGTGGTATGCACCCTTCCCTCTCCGTCTGCGGCATTGATAAGCCCCGAGACAAAGGTGGAATTGAGCTTTGTAACGTGCCTGTACTCAAGAACAAGGGAAACTATCTCGTGATGAGAGAGCTTGTCAAGCACGTCGGAGGCGGTTGAATATCCGTTTTTGGTCTTTTTCGGTGCCTTGAGTCCCATTTCCTCAAAAAGCACGGTTCCGAGCTGCTTCGGGGAATTAATGTTAAATTCCCTGCCCGCAAGGAAGTGGATACGCGCTTCAAGCTCAGATGCAAGAGACGACAGCGTATCGCCAAACTTACGAAGCCCCTCGGTATCAACAAGGAATCCGCTTTCTTCCATTGAATAAAGTATCTCCGCAACGGGTATCTCCATATCCGTGAGAAGCTGCAGATTTCCGTTTTCCTCAAGTCTTTTTTCTTCGTCGTGCCACAGTGCGTTTATATAATCTATAACACAGCCCGCTCCGAGCGGATGCTTTGCGCAAACGGCGTCAAGGCTGTGATCGGACGTTCCCGATTCCAGAATATAGTCGGCAAGCATAGTGTCAAACACGCATCCGCGTATCCTGCGCCCTGCCGCATGGCAAGCCGCCTTAAGATCGTGGCAGACGAGCTTTACTTTGCCGTCAAAAAACTCATCGGCTTTTTTTATCTCATCGGCGGATATACGCATATATCTGCCTTCGCAAAGAACGAGCATACCGTCCGCATCAATATAAAACACGGCGGTCTTTCCGACCGTAAAGGCGCAAAGCTCTGCGGCATCGACCTTCTCGGTTTTCTCGGGGTCTGTATATTCAAGCTTGTCCGCCTTAACGGAGAGCTTTTCCGTAAGCTTAGCAAATCCAAGCTCGCCGAAAAGCGAAGCAAGCTTTGCGTTGTCTCGCTGTGCTTCCGACACTTCCTTCAAGCCAAAGCCGAGCTCCGCATCACGTTTTATGGTTGCAAGCTCAAGGGAAAGATAAGCAAGCTCACGCCCCGCTTCAAGCTTAGCCTTCTGACCTGCGGGAACAGCGGCATCGGGGAGAGCGGCATACATAGTGTCAAGATCGCCGTACTCTCCGATAAGCTTAAATGCGGTCTTCTCTCCGATTCCCGGCACACCGGGGATATTATCCGAGCTATCGCCCATCAGCGCCTTGCAATAAACGTAATTTTCCGCAGGCACTCCGTATTTTTCCTTAAATGCCGCGGGAGTCATTGCCAGAGTCTCTTTATTCGTGCAAAGAAGCACCGTGGTCTTATCGGTAATAAGCTGGAGGCTGTCGCGGTCGCCCGTAAGCAGGTAGACCTCCATTCCCTCCCCCTCTGCTTCAGCGGCGAGGGTACCGAGAATGTCATCCGCCTCAAAGCCCGCCTTTTCCGCAACGTAGATGCCCATAGCGGTAAGGCAGTCCTTTGCAACGGGAAACTGTGCAAGCAGCTCAGGTGGTGTAGGCTTTCTGCCTGCCTTATATTCGCCGTACATATTATGGCGGAAGGTAGGCGCCTTAACGTCAAACGCGGCGGCACAAATATCGGGAGAAAGCGCAGCAAGCTGTGCCGTTACGGTGTTTATCATTCCGTACACCGCATTTGTAGGTATTCCCGAGGGCGAAGACAGCGGAGCTATTCCATAAAAAGCACGGTTGAGTATGCTGTTGGCATCAATAACAAGCAACTTTTTCATTGTTTTTCTTCCGTTCGGATATTTGTTTTGCTGCGGTGGACGGATAACAGCTGTGCTGCCGCAAATACCGCAAGGCATGTAATAAGCAGATCGGACGCCAAGCTGTTTATAACAGAAGCTCCTCCGTGGAGAGCGCAGTAGATAAGGTTCGGTATACCGCAGAACATACCGAAAATAAGTGTTCCGCAGCAAGCCATTGCATAAACGGCAGTATTTCGAAGCTCGGTGTTAAAGCGGCATTCATATATTATCATTGCCGCCGCAAGGCATGATGCAATAATGTACACGTTCTTATTGGGGCAGTTCATTACCAGATTCGGATCAAAGTACAGTCTGTAGCCGGGTAAAACAACAAATATGGCAGGAATGACCGATACACCTGCACGTATGGGATCAATACCCTTTATGGGCAAAAACGTGTTCATAAACACCGTGATACATGAAATGAGAGCTCCGACAGCAATGATCATATTGACAGACCGCGCCGAAGGATCTCCCTTGGCAAATGCGGAAAAAGATTCAAAGATAACGGTAAGCATAGCACATACAAGCACGGTAGATGCCGCAGTATACAGCTTTCCGTTTCTCTTTTCGTAATTTGAAAGCCCCTCTCGGTGCACAAAGCACAGCAAAGCGCAAGCAAGCGCACCGGCAACACAAACGCCCCAACCGAGCGCGGGAAGTATGCCGGCATCTCCTTTTGTAAAGTGTCCGCTCTCCGCGCTGTAATACGCAAGCAAAGTCACTGTGCGGAGCACCGAACCTAAAAATCCCGTTACAAGGGAAATTATTAAACAGAGCAAAACCGTCTTTTTAGTTCTCATTTTCCAAACCTCTGAGTCTTTTTGCAAGATTAACTATCTCAAGCCCGCTTGATCGGGCGTATTTTACTGTGTAAAAGGTGCCTCCCGAGCCATGCTCCAGAAAGGCGATACAAACGGAAGAAGCATCGCACAGCTGTCGGTTACGGGTGAACATACAGCCCTGAACGTACTCCTCACAGGCGTAGCTTATTCCGTCCGCGCGCCGAAGTATTTCCTCATAACGGCGCTTATCCGATTCACGCCAGCTTGAAGCCTGTCCCTTGTGCGGCAGGAAAAGAAGCAGCTTGATATCGGAATTTTCATTTTTCGCTTCAAGCACACACTCGGCGGCAAGCATATCAAATCCCATCGCCCCGCCCGCACAGAAAACGCTTCTGCCGTTTTCCGTTTGATGTGCTATCTCTTTTTTTAAAAGCTCCCTTATCGGGTCAACGTCCTTTGATGCAATGAACCTGTGACCCGTGAAGCAGCAGGTATTATCCTTCATTTCTTCATACCTATAACGGACATCATCGTTCCTCTTACACCGCCCGATGCGCGGTGCGAGTAGAAAATATCCGTTTCACAATGTGTACAAAGTGCGCATACGTCGATGTGCTCTGCACTTACTCCCGCGCCTTCAAGAATGATGCGGTTCGCGTTTTTGAGGTCGCAAAGGTATTTACCCTCTTCCTCTCTCGGTGTGAACACCGCTTCCGCAAGCAGAGGCGAGGCATTCGCCGCTTCCGTGTACACGTCTGTGCCTACCTCGTAGCAATTCCCGCCGATAGCAGGACCTATCGCCGCAAGTATATTCTGCGGGCCGCATCCGAGCGAGGTCATTTTCTCAACCGCCTTTTTTGCGATAAGCGAAAACGTCCCGCGCCAGCCCGCGTGTACGGCGGCACATATCTTTTTTTCGGGATCATACAAAAGCACGGGCACGCAGTCGGCGGTCTTTATTGCCGCAAACCGTCCGGGCTCGGTGATTATATATCCGTCACCTGCAAGCTGTGTTTTCTTAAAAACACCCTCGCAGAGCATATCCCCGCTTACGGAAATAATGATATCGGAATGTATTTGAGGCACGGAAACGAGGTATGCGGCATCAAAGCCGACAGCCTCCGCAAACAGACGTACGTTTTGAATGACCTCTCCGTCCTCATCGCCGCGTCCGAATGCGAGGTTAAGCGATCTTGTGTGCGGAAGGTCGGATACACCGCCCACACGGGTGGAAAAGCCGTGCACCGCACCGCCAAGCATATCGCTTACGTAGTATAAAACTCCGTTTTCCGCCCGTATAGGTCTGAACATATCCACCTCATATTTCGTCAAGTCTTATCTGTTTGATCGGCTTTAATGCCGCACCGTCTTTAAATCTGCGCGCTTCGGCAAAGGCGAAAAAGCCTTTTTTATCGAAAAGCAGTACGCGCGTGCCGTCTGCAAACGCAGTACCGATCTTGTGCTGGTACACCTCGTTGCCGCGGTGCGCAAGCGTTGCAAAAAAATCGGGCAGATGCACTGCGGGCATATCTGCAAAAGCGGCTTCCGTGGGAAGAAGCAAGCCGTAGCGCTCCTCCTCTGTCATACCCTCAAGCTCCTCAAAGGTATGCGCATCGCTAAGCTTAAATCCGCAGGCGGCTGTGCGTCTGAGCGAGCTCATGACCGCACCGCAGCCGAGATACGCACCGATATCCGCGCAAAGCGTGCGGATGTACGTGCCCTTGGAGCAGGTAACGTCAAAAGCATACTCTCCGTAACCGCACTCCCTTATATCAAGCGAATGCACCGAAACGGGTCTTGCCTCCCTTTCCACAGTCTTACCGCTTCTTGCAAGGTCAACGAGCTTCTGCCCGTCCCTTTTAAGTGCGCTGTACATGGGAGGCACCTGCATAATATTGCCCGTAAAATGAGGGGCGCATTGCACCACCGCATCCTTATCGGGCACGGGGGCGCCGGTGCTTTGCACCTCGCCCCATATGTCCTCTGTATCGCTGACGTATCCGAGACGCATTTTTGCCGAGTAGCTCTTATCGCCGTCGCAAAAATACTCGGATGCCTTTACCGCCCTGCCAACAAGAAGGATAAGCAGTCCGGTGGCATTTGGGTCAAGCGTGCCGGTATGACCTACCTCGCGGGTGTTAAACAGCCGCCTTACGCGGTTTACCGCGTTGTGGCTTGTCATATTCTCCGGCTTATCTATCAGCAGAACGCCGAAGGGCGCCCCTTGTAGCGAATTCTGCATACCGCGGCTTACTCTTCCTCGGTACGGGTAATTGCAATGGAAAGCTCCTCGAGAGCCTTTGCATCAGCCTCTGCGGGGCACTTGGTCATAAGCTCGGAAGCATTCTGTGCCTTCGGGAATGCGATAACGTCGCGAATATCCTCGAGGCCGAGAAGGAGAGTTACCAGACGGTCAAATCCGAATGCAAGACCGCCGTGAGGAGGTACGCCGTACTTGAAAGCATCAAGCAGGAAGCCGAACTTTGCCTGCGCTTCCTCGGGGGTAAATCCGAGTGCCGCAAACATTCTCTGCTGTATCTCGGGATCGTGGATCCTGATAGAACCGCCGCCGATCTCGGTACCGTTCATAACGATATCGTATGCGATAGCGCGTACGTTTCCTCTGTCGGTATCAAGCTTGTCGAGATCCTCGGGATTGGGCATGGTGAAGGGGTGGTGCTTAGCGTAGTATCTGCCGTCCTCCTCGGAGTATTCGAAGAGCGGGAAGTCGGTGACCCAGAGAAGCTTGGTCTCCATGGGATCAAGCAGACCCAGGCGCTTTGCGCACTCGCAGCGAAGCGCACCGAGAGCCGCAAATACGGTATCGTCCGTATCGGCAACGATGCAGATAAGGTCGCCGTCCTCAAAATCCATTCTCTCAAGGATAGCCTTGTTCTCTTCCTCGGTAAGGAACTTTGCGTAAGAGGAGGAGGCCTCTCCCTTGTTCATCTTATACCATGCAAGTCCCTTTGCCTTATAGGTCTTTGCGAACTCGCCGAGGCCGTCTATCTCCTTACGGGGCATAGAGCCGCCGCCCTTTACGTTGATAGCGCGTACACTTCCGCCGTTCTCGATACAGCCGGTAAATACCTTAAAGGAGGTCTTAGCAGCAATGTCGGAGATGTTGGTCAGCTCAAAGCCGAAGCGTACGTCGGGCTTGTCGGAGCCGTAGCGCTCCATTGCCTCAGCGTAGGTAAGACGGGGGAGAGGAAGCTGGATGTCCTCGCCTCTGAAGTCCTTCCATACCTTCTTGAGGTAGCCCTCGGTGGTAGCGATAACGTCCTCCTGAGTAACGAAGGAGTACTCGGTATCTATCTGGGTGAACTCGGGCTGACGGTCAACTCTGAGGTCCTCGTCGCGGAAGCAGCGTGCAAGCTGGAAGTAACGGTCAAAGCCCGATACCATAAGAAGCTGCTTGTAAAGCTGGGGGGACTGAGGAAGCGCGTAGAACTTACCGGGATGAACGCGGCTGGGTACAAGATAGTCGCGTGCGCCCTCGGGGGTAGGTCCGATAAGGTTGGGGGTCTCTATTTCAAGGAATCCCTCACCCATATAGTATTCTCTGGTAATGCGCGCGATCTCGCTTCTTGCGATAATGTTTCTTGCAAGGTCGGGACGGCGCAGGTCAAGATAGCGGTAGCGCATACGAAGCTCGGGGCGCACCTGGCTGTTTTCAACGATCTCAAAGGGAGGAGTCTCGGAGCGGGAAAGAACGGTAAGCTCCTTAACGGCAATCTCGATAGCACCGGTGGGGATCTTGCGGTTTATCGCATTCTCTCCGCGGCTGCGTACAACGCCCTTTGCCATAAGAACGGTCTCGCTTCTTACACCGTAGGCGGTATCAAAGCTATCCGCGGAAGTCTCCTTATCAAAAGAAAGCTGAATAATTCCGCTTCTGTCGCGGAGGTCGATAAAGATAAGCTGGCCGAGGTCGCGCTGGCGCTGTGTCCAACCCATTACGGTAACGCTTTTACCGATATCCTTTTCGCTGAGCTCTCCGCATCTGCATGTTCTCTTGTCATTCTCCGAAAGTAAATTTGCCATTTTATGTTCCTTTCCGGGCAATGCCCATCTTTCAATATCTTTATTTTGTTGCTTCCTCAATGCTGTCAAGCACGTCGGAAACTATTATGTCAAGCGCGCTCTGCAGGAAAAAGCTTCTCTGCTTCAGAAACGCGGCCAGATCATCATTTTTACCGAGGATAAGCGTTTCGCACGCATCCTCAAGCGTATCGGGATATCCGAGCACGGCAATTACGTAGATAGCTCGGTTCTGCTGCATCATTTCAATGCTCTTTCCGCTTACCTCATCCGTTTTGCAAACGTCGGCGGCATACAGCTCCGCAAACTCCTCATGCGAGCGGTTGACAAGCAGATTCATCACCTTTCCGCTTCTTGCGGGATTATTGCAAAACGAAGTTATCGCCAAAACCGTAGCTTTTGCGGGGTCGGCAACCGATACGTACTCATCCGAAGCATCAGCCTTCGGCAGGGGAAGGATGCCGTAAGTTGCCTTGTCAAGCCCTCCGAACTCCCCGACAGTGCCGAGGCGGAATGCCGCACCCGTCTGTCCTACCGTGCCATCTGCACGGACATCACCGTAAAGCAGGCTTTTGAGCTTGCTGAAATTTTTGATCGCATTTCCCTCGGCAACCGCAACGCGGAACCCTTCCGCAGTGGGAACTGCGTCCCTTGCACCCATACCGAGCATCCAGATGACTGCATCGTCGCAGTTAGTATTAAGTCCGCCGGCGCCAATGGCTTTCACCTTTGAGGCAAGCGCATCAAGCGTCCACTTCCCCTCGGAAACAAGCTTCCCGAGCTCCTCTGCTCCCGCAAGCCGCTTATCGAAAATAACACCCGTAAGCGAATCTCTGAAGCCCGCGGTTGCATCGCTTGCCGCAAGATAAGTACGCGAGCAAACGGAAAGCGCCTCGTTTATGTCCTTGTAATATCCTTGCGATGAGAGATCTACGCCCTCGACCTTTTTCAGATCGGCAAGCAGTCCGCCGGCAAGCAGGTCGGTGGTATCGTGCTTTAATTCCGATGCTGTATCCGCGTAAAGGTCAAGCACCAAAAGATCCGCGGTATCGCCTTCGTTTGCGGCTTTTGCCGCCATAACGTAGGATATGGGGTGGTCAAGATTTACTGTTTTCAAGCTGATATTAAGATCAAAGGCAAGCCTCTCGGCGGCCTCGGTGCTTGTGCTTGAAAGGAATGTGGGCGCATCGCCTCCGTCAAATGACGTAAGGCGCTCCGTATTTGTTACAAGCACCTTGAAGGTCTCTCCGCCGTAATCCTCTATTCCTCCCGGCTGAATTGTAACAGCCGCATCGTTAGCGGCATCCGTAACAAGTCCGGCAAGGATGTCCTCGGTAAGGGTCACCTCAACGGTATCCTCTGTGCTGATACCCTTGCCCACGGCAAACGCCGTTGCCATACACACGGCAAGTATAAGTATCACTGCGGCAATGCGCCGCTTTGGGACCGCACTGCGGTCGTTTGTGTTGTTTTGCATTTTCTTTCCTCCCTCACAGGGGGTCTTTGACTTCTCGGCAGCATCGTGCTCCGACAAGATCCTTCGTTTCATCCGCCGTTGTCATTCTCGAGGAAGCGAAGCGACCGAAGAATCTCGGCGGATTCACTCAAGGATGACAGCCGGAGCACACCGCGTCATTCGCCGTCCGATATCCTCTTTACTCTCTTACCCACAAGGCAGATAAGCTCGTAGCATATCGTATCCGCAAAAGCGGCAAGCCTTTCAATATTTTCGCCCTCGCTGTCAAATATCACTGCGCGGTCGCCTATCCTAACGTTATTTTCTCCTATGTCGACCATACACTGGTCCATACAAACACGGCCCACAACGGGAGCGGGAATGCCGTTTATCAGCACCTCTCCGCCCTGCGAGAAGGCACGCAAAAATCCGTCCGCGTAGCCTACACCGAGGGTAGCTATCCTCATATCTCTATCCGCCGTGAAATGCGCGCCGTAGCTGATGCTCTCGCCTTTTTTTAGCGTGTGCACGTGCATTACGGTAGTCATAAACGTCATTGCGGGCTCAAGCTTCAAAGGAAGTGCGTATCCTCTGTCGGGCGAAAGGCCGTACAGAATTATTCCCGCGCGCACCATTGAATGTCTGAACTGCGGATATCTGAGTGCGGCGGCGCTGTTACAGCAGTGCACGCACAGCCCCTTTGCCGCATCACCAAGCATATCTATAACACGCATAAAGCTTGCGTGCTGGCGCTCGGTCGCGTCCTTCTCCGCACTGTCGGCACACGCAAAGTGGGTAAATATACCCTCCGTGTGCAGGTAAGGAAGAGCCATTGCCTCGCGCACCTCAAGTGCACATTTCTCTGCATCCGCGGCACAGAAGCCGAGGCGGTTCATTCCCGTATCAAGCTTTAAATGTATTCTCACCGTCTCCCCGTTACGGGATGCGCATTCGGAAAGCGAAGTGCCGTATTCGAGGCTGTAGACAGTCTGTATAAAGCCTTCTTTTGCAAGCTCATCCGCGTTTTCCACGGGTGTGTAGCCAAGTATAAGTATTTTGCTGTTTTCGGAAGCGTGCCGTTTTACCTCGCGCGCCTCCTCAATGCATGAAACACCGAAGCAAACGGCACCGAGACTTGATAAACGCTTTACGCATCTTTCCGTGCCGTGGCCGTAGGCATCCGCCTTAACGACACACATAATTTCGCAATCTGGTGTTTCTCTCTCTATGCGCTCCTTTATTGCAAGATAGTTTCTTTCCAGAGCGCCGAGATCTATCTTTGCGTATGTTTTGAGTTTTTCTTCCAAATCGTACATATCCTCGCCTCAAAAACGGCTTACAGCCGACGGACAGTAAAATCTTGCGGCCTTAAAAAAGCGTTCGTTTGCATCAAACGCGAGCATGGTAAGCCTGCCCTTTTCATCGGAATAAAGCATCACGGCAGGCTCAGACCCCTCCGCTCCGCTTGTAACGTCAAGCGTGCGCGCAGGACGCTCGTTTTCGCATCTGCGGAGAACATCATCGTTCATCCTTGCAACGAGTATCGCCTTTCTGAGGGGAATTTCGGCAACCTCCCTGCGTCGGGAGCGTCCGCTTATCCGCGCAACGGTAAGCGTGCCGTCCTCGATCTCATAGTCGTACTCCTGCCTGAATACAGGTGCGGTAAGTATAACAAGCGGTATCTCAACGAACAGCGCAAGCACTATCGCCGCGGGCGATTGCATCCAAAGCGCCGCAAGGACGTTTGCGATACAGATAAGCACCCAAAGCAGGACCGTAAGCACGCATCGGCGCAAATAAGCACCGCGCATTTTTACCCTGTATGAGTACCCGAACAAATTGATTCCGTTATCCATCCGCGGCATACCTCTCCAATATACTTTACTATCTGCGTATTATACCACAGCTTTTCTCTCTTTTCAATGCCTTTGACCAATATTTTAATTCTTATAATATAATAATATGCAAAGGGCATTGGCTGCGTTACGCTTTCAACGCTTTCATTGCCAAGATCTCGAATTTTTTGACAATATAAATTTGTGTAAAACGATGAATTCGCAGGGTTGAAAATCAGTAATTTTGTCAATTTCGCCGAATGCTTTTTGCATCAAAAACCGCGTATTTATCTGCAATTTTTCCTCACATAACATTGACATCCGCGCTTTACTATGATAGAATACCCTTATTAATTAATTATTCTTTTTACCAGAGGGGTTATTATGGCAGACAACAAGAAAAAGGTAGAACAGATCACCTCCATGGACGAGGATTTTGCAAAATGGTTCACCGACATAGTTAAGAAAGCAGAGCTTATCGAATACACCAGCGTTAAGGGCTGTATGGTAATCCGTCCCTACGGTTACGCTATCTGGGAAAACATACAGAAGATACTTGATACACGCTTCAAGGAGCTCGGACATGAGAACGTATGCATGCCTATGTTCATCACCGAGAGCCTCTTAAACAAGGAAAAGGACCACGTTGAAGGCTTTGCGCCCGAGGTTGCATGGGTAACCTACGGCGGCAGCGAAAAGCTTGAGGAGCGCCTTTGCGTGCGCCCCACCTCCGAGACTCTTTTCTGCGAGCATTACTCCAATATCATTCACTCCTACCGCGACCTTCCGAAGCTCTATAACCAGTGGGTAAGCGTTGTCCGTTGGGAGAAGACTACCCGCCCCTTCCTCCGCTCCAGAGAATTCCTCTGGCAGGAAGGCCATACCATCCACGAGACCGCCGAGGAGGCTATCATCGAGACCGAGCGTATGCTTGACGTGTACGCAGATTTCTGCGAGCAGGCTCTCGCTATTCCCGTAGTTAAGGGTAAGAAGACAGAAAGCGACAAGTTCGCGGGCGCGGTCTCCACCTACGCTATCGAGGCTCTTATGCACGACGGCAAGGCGCTTCAGGCAGGTACCTCCCACTATTTCGGCGACGGTTTTGCAAAGGCGTTTGACATTCAGTATACCGACAGTGAGAACAAGAAGTGCTACCCGCACCAGACCTCTTGGGGCGTTACCACCCGTCTTATCGGCGCGGTAATTATGACCCACGGCGACAATAACGGTCTTGTTCTTCCCCCCGCTATCGCACCCACTCAGGCAATCGTTATTCCCGTTGCTCAGCACAAGGAAGGCGTTATCGAAGCTGCTACCGCTCTTACCGAGCAGCTTAAGGCCGCAGGCATCCGCGCAAAGCTTGATGCAAGCGATAACAGCGCAGGCTGGAAGTTTGCGGAATATGAGATGAAGGGCGTTCCCGTCCGCATCGAGATCGGCCCCCGCGATATAGAGAACGGCTGCTGCGTAGTAGCTACACGCCACAACGGCGAAAAGACCGTTCTTCCCCTTGAGAACATCGGCGAGGCAGTTAAAGAAAAACTCACAGAGGTACGTGACGGACTCTTTAACAAAGCTCTTGAAAACCGCGAGAAGCGCACCTATGACTGCAAGACCACAGACGAGATCAAGGAAGTTCTCGAAAAGAACGGCGACGGATTTATCCGTGCTATGTGGTGCGGCTCCCCCGAGTGCGAGAAGAAGGTTAAGGAGCTCACGGGCGTAAGCTCGCGCTGCATTCCCTTCGGCATCGAGCCTAACGGTGACAAATGCGTATGCTGCGGCAAGGACGCAGACACCCTCGTTTACTGGGGTAACGCATATTAATTCTTAACGGATCTATAACTAAAAATTTACGGAGGTGCCGCGCATGAGTTCGTTTCTAAATTCCATACGCCGGCGCCTCCTTCTTCTTGACCCCATTATCGTAATATGCGTGCTCTCACTTTCCTTTATCGGAATACTCACGCACTGGGGCGCGAGAGAGGTGTACGGTGTCAGCCGTGTTCTGGTACAGTCGTTTGCAACGGCGCTCGGCATCGCCATCGCACTGATGATAGCAACGCTTGACTATCAGGATATCTGCGATAAGCTTGCACTGCCCCTTTTCATCGGCGGTGCGGCGGCATTGCTGCTTACGCTCGTTATCGGTTCCACGGGTATGTTCGGCGGCAAGAGCTGGATACAGATACCGGGTATACCGCTAACGATCCAGCCGTCCGAGTTTGTGAAGCTGTTTTTGATAGTTACGTTTGCAAAGCACCTTGAGGTGCTTCGCCCGAAGTTAAACCACCCCCTATCAGTACTGCGGCTGCTTGTGCACGTCGGTATACTTGCGGGGCTTGTGTTTTTGCAGGACGACCTCGGTACCTCGCTTGTTTACATAGTTATCGCACTTGCGATGATGTTTGCGGCTGGACTGAGCCTTTGGTACTACATAATAGGCGGCACGCTTGCCGTTGTTGCCTTTCCTCACGTGTGGCCGCTTCTCGGCGAATATCAGCGAATGAGAATACTTGTGGGCTTTGACCCGGAGCTTGACCCCACGGATTTCGGTATGCAGGCGCTTATGTCGCGCCGTGCCATCACTGCGGGCGGCATCTTCGGCACAGGTCTTAACGGCGGCGGATATTATGAGGATGTGCCTATGGCAAATAACGACTTCGTCCTTTCCATGATAGGCGAAAAATTCGGCTTTGTGGGATGTGCTGTCGTTGTTTTGCTGTTTGCCGTGCTTATTATCAGAATATTTATCATCGCCATCCACGCCCGCAAGGACTGCGGTGCATATATTGCCGTGGGGTGCGGCGCACTGCTGCTTGCGCAAGTCACGGAAAACGTGGGAATGGCGCTTGCAATGCTTCCCGTTGTCGGGATCACACTTCCCTTCATCAGCTACGGCGGTTCGTCCGTGCTTTCCCTCTATATGATGATCGGAATAGTGCAAAGCATCTGTACCCACGCTAAAAAATACCACTTTGAACGCGAGGATGCGTAACGGAGGAATTATGAAGATTAAAAAAGGTTTTCTTATGAGAGAGGTCGCGGGCGAGAACGTAGTTATCGCCGTTGGAGAGGCCGCAATTCAGTTCAAGGGCATGATCCGCCTCAATCCCACGGGCGCATTTCTTTGGAAGCTGCTTGAGACCGATACGGACGAAGCCGCAATGGTCGATGCTATGCTTGATGCTTACGAAACGGATAAGGAAACGGCCGAAAAAGACATCCGTGCTTTTATCGATGCCATAAGAACCGCAGGTCTGCTTGATGAATAATCAAAACACAGAGGCGCTCTCGCTCAAAGAAACGCTTGAAAAACACGGTTTTGCCGTTGTACAGGGCAAGGGAATGAGCATGCTTCCCCTTATCGCGAATTCGCGCGACAGAATGTGCATAAAGCCCCTTCCGAGAGAGCCGAAAAATTACGACGTGCTTGTATATTCCAACGCACACGGCATAATCGCGCACCGTGCGCTGAAGTGCAATTCGGACGGCACTCTGATCATGTGCGGCGACAACCAGATAGTAAAGGAAAAAATACGCAAGGATGCGGTGATCGGCTACGTGCACGGCATATTGCGCGGAGAAAAATACATTGATTTTTCAAAGCCGATTTGGTACAAGATCTACGTAAGACTATGGTGTGCCTCCCTGTTTTTGCGCCGTTGCGCTCTGTTTGTTTTGCGCCGTACTTCCCCTACCTATAAAAAAGAAGCTATCTATATGCGCGCTCAAAGCTGAGCGCGCATTTGTTGTATATGCACAATCCAAGCCCTTTCGATTTGTAAAAATAGCGGATTTTTACCAAATATCGGAACTTATTTATGAGTTCTCCGTCTAAAGGGTATCACGCCAAGGAGGCAATAAAAATGAAAACAAAAAGGATAATTGCAATACTGCTGACAGCAGTTACATTAGCGCCGATGCTTTTTGCCTGCGCACCGCAAAAGCCGCCGGTTACCATAGACGTGGGAAGCGGCTACGAGCTGCCCTCCACCCTTGTGGGAAGCGCACCCACGGGCACGGGTCTGCCCGATGAGCTGTGCGCTGTCAGCGTTACGGCAAAAAACAGTGTGGGACGCACCGTACCCACAAACACATCCTTTACCCTGCGCTTTGAAAAACCGACGGACACCGCCACCGTTGAGAAGTATCTGTCGGTCAATCCCGAAACGGCAATTAAGATAGACCGCCTTTCCGATACGGAGTTCACCGTAACACCCGAAAGCGAGCTTGATGCGGGCACTGTATACCGCCT
Organism: Eubacteriales bacterium; assembly: GCA_045539485.1. Taxonomy (GTDB): domain Bacteria; phylum Bacillota; class Clostridia; order Oscillospirales; family CAG-272; genus RUG12395. Next base: position 22,769 of record JAZQFL010000057.1, on the reverse strand, counting down.
CTCCCTCGGCTCGGACGGCAAGGCGCAGATCTCATTTGCCTTCCAAACGGAAAGCGCGTTTGCCCTCTCCTCCTCAATTCCCGCCCACCTGGCAACGAACGTGCCGATAAACACGGGTATAGAATTCGAGTTCACCTCTCAGGTAAAGGCGGGAACGGATATTTCGAAATACGTTTCCGTAGAGCCCGAGTTTGAATACAGAGCAGAGCTTTACCCCAACGGCAGGCGCCTTGTGCTGATACCTCAAAAGAAGCTTGATAAGAATACGGAATACACCGTTATCCTTAAAAAGGGACTTCCTTCCGCAAACGGAGAAGCCCTCAGCGAGGATATTCCCCTGCGCTTCCGTACCGAGGCAAATGCATCCTCGCAGGACGAGCGCAAGTATTATCTCTCGCTCAGCCCTGCCGCGATCATCGCCAAAGCGGGCGAAAATGCCGTATACGGCTTCAGCTTCTATGCAAGAAACGGCATTAATGCGGAGCTTACAGACGTCAAGGCGGAGATATTTGCATACCGCAGCCACACCGCGATGCTCAACGCGGTAAAGGAATTTAACGAAAAGGGCGCGGAGCTTATCGCAAAAGGCGAAGCATATAAGTATTCGACAAGCGGACTTACAAGCGTTTCAAGCGGCTCCGTTAAATACGAAAACGGCACGGGTGTGCGCCAGTATTACGCATACCTGCCCGAGCTTGATAACGGCGCTTACCTTGTTAACATCACGGTCGTTATTAAGTATAACGGCAAGACCGTAAACGAAACAACTCAGGCACTTTTGCAGGTAAGCGAGCTTGCCGCGTATTTTGAAAATAACAACGACCAGCTTATCCTCTGGGGCACAAAGGACGGACTGCCCGAAAAGAATATCTCCGCAAGCGCGGAGTTTTTCGAAAGATACACGGATTTTTCCGTTAAAAACGATAAGTCGAGCTACACAAAGCTTACCGCAAAAACGGGAGACGACGGCATTGCCCGCATAGATATACCCGAAGGAAAGAACGCCGCTATCTGCCTGCTTGAAAAGGGCGGAGAAAGCCTGCTTCTGTTCCCCGGCTCGCTTGACGAAACCGTTTCCGAACCGAATTACGGATACCTCTTCACGGACCGTGAGGTATATTTCGGCGACGATAAGATAAACTTCGGCGGTGCCATTATTCCCCAAAACGGCGAAGCACCCGAAAAGATATGGCTTCAGGTAAACTACAGAGGCGCCAAGTACCCCGTTACCGTAAATCCCGACGGCTCGTTTGAAGGAAGCTACGTTCTTGAAGGCTTCTCGGGCTACAGCATCACCCTTCGTTTTATTGACGAAAACGGAAAGATGCTCCTCTCCAAATACGTGCGCGTAACGGCGGAGGATAAGCCCGTTTACACAGCATCCCTTGCGTTTGATAAGCTTTTCTACGTATCGGGCGACACTGCAAATATAACAGTCACCGCATCCTTCTTTGACGGAACGCCCGCATCGGGACTTAAATTCCGCATCTACGCAAACGTCCCCGGCAGCCGCAAGAATTATGACGTAACAACAGGTAAGGACGGCACTGCAATGGTAAGCTACAGACTGCCCTCGCCCGACGTTTCAAGCACTTATCCCACCTACGTTTCCGCATCTGCCGAGCTTATGGGTACGGAAACCGCTTATCTTTACACCTCAAATTCCGCCGTTTATATCCACAGCAAATTCTACTTCACCGCAGAAACGGCAAGCGATAACAGAACTTCCTACAGCAAGATACTTTTAAACCGCGTTGATACCTCTGCTATAAAAAGCGCATCCGACCTCAGCTACAGCGTGTTCCCCGCGAACACCGTCGGAAAGCCTATGGAGGGAGATGCAAGGGTAACTCTTACCAAGGTCACCTACGTGCGCCGCAGCCTCGGCACGGAATACGACCCGATAAACAAGGTCACGCGCGAAAGCTTTACCTATGACAGACACGAGGAAACGATAAAAACCGAGGTGCGCGTGTTCAATGACGGAGTTATCCGCCTCGAGCATATTGATGACAGCTCCTTCAACGGCTATTATTACTATACCGTCACCTACGGTAAGTACACACTCCGCGTTAACGCTTCAAGCCGCAATACAGACTATTACGATTCCATGTACTCGGGTCTTGTGCTTGATTGCGACAAGGAGTACTACAGCGTAGGCGATATAATGAAATTTACCGTAACCGAATACCCCGAGGTAACGGACACCAAGCGCACCTACCTTGTTACAGTGTATTACGGTGAAAGCTGCGAGCATTTTGTTACCGACTCACCGAAGTTTGAAATTCCCTACAAGGCGGAAATGATAACCGGTGCGTGCGTAAACGTAACGGCGCTTGAAAAGGGCGGCTTTACACAGCTGCGCTCCGTACCGCGCTACGACTACATGGCAAACAACAGCCTCAAAGTGGAGATAATCCCCGAAAAGACCGAGTATAAGCCGGGCGACGAAGTAAAAGTAACAGTACGTGTTACCGATAAAAACGGCAATGCCGCAAAGGCGGGAACCCGTGTTACCCTCTCTGTTGTGGATGAAGCGTGCTTTGCCCTCGGCGAGCAAAATCTTGATATTCTCTCCGAGCTTTTTGACTCCTTCAGAACGCCTCACAATAACCGCAATTCCTCCTTCTCGCTGTTCTATGCGTACAATATGAGGACTTATCTGTACAACAGCGATATTAAAACCGAGGTTGCCGAGGATGCGGCAATGACGGAAGCGCCCACCGCCGGCGCAAACGGAGTTGTGGAGGAAGTACGCGTGCGCAAGTACTTTGCGGATAATCCCGTATTCGAAAACAGGCTCTCGAAAAACGGCACGGCAGTGTTCACCTTCACCGCACCCGATAACATCACCGAATGGCGCCTGACCGCAGGCGCGGCATACACCGCGGAAAACGCTCCCGAAAAGCTTCTTGCGGGCAACTCCGCAACAGGCGTTATATCCACGCTTCCCTTCTTTATAAACGCAGGATATCTTGACAGCTATATAGAGGGCGACGATATCACCTGCAGTGCACGTGTTTACGGCAAGGATGTAAGCGGCTCGTTTGAAACGGTTGCATCCGTTTACGGCGAGGACGGCAAGCTTATAAAGAGCATTACGGCAAAGGCAAACGCGGGCGATTTCTCCTATTTCTCCTTCGGCAAGCTCGATATCGGTGAGTACGTGCTTCGCATTACCTGCACCGCAAAGGGCGCGGGCGATGCTGTGGAATACCCCTTCTCCGTTGTTAAGACGGCAGTACTCGCTACCACGGAAAAGCTCCTTGATATCGGCGAGATCAACACTATTTCCCCCGCGAAATATCCCGTTGTGCTTTCCTTTGTAAACCGCGAACAGCGCGCGTTTACCGAGCTTAGCCAAAGACTTGCCTTCACGGGAAGCACCAGAAGCGATGCAATAGCCACCGCGATAGTTGCAAAAGAGCTGCTTAGTGCATTTGCGGGAACGAGCTCAGACACCGCAAAGCTGAAGAGCACGTTAAACTCCCGTTATCTTAACAGCGAATTTCTCTCCCTGCTTCCCTACTCCTCTGGCGAATTAAAGCTTTCCGCGCTTATAGCCGCCTGCTGTAAGGATGCACTCACAAAGAGCACACTTGATATGCTTTCCCAGAGTTTTTACCGCTACGCGGGCGGAAAGTGCACCGAGGAGGAGCTTGTTTACTCCCTGCTCGGTCTTGCCGCGTCCGGAGAGCCGATACTCACGGACCTTACACACGTTGCCTCGGGATGCGAGAATTTCTCGGATGAGAGCAAGCTCATCCTTGCCGCCGCATTTGCCGTTATAGGTGATCACGGCGCCGCAAGGGAGATATATTCCGATATCCGCGAGAAGCTGTATACCGTTACCGACAACGGCACGATCGCATACTTCGGAACCTCCTCGATGAGCACGGAAAACAGAATAGCTCTTACCGCTACCGCACTCATCCCCGCATCCGTATGTGCAAGAGAGGATGCCCAGCTTCTGAAAAACTACCTCCTCTCCCACACATCGCGCACAGAGCTTTACTCTATGCAGCTTGCATTCTACCTCTCTAATTACATTGCACCCGCAGGTACCGAGAGCACTCTCCGCTATGAGATAAACGGCGAGGAATATACCGAAACGCTTAAGGCAGGCCGCTTTATGCGCCTCACCCTTACAAAGAGCGAGTTTGAAAGCTTCAAGGTAACAGAAGCCGACGGACTTTCCGTATACGCGAGATATACCGCAAGCGCAGAGGAAGCCGCAGGCGAGAATATGAGAAGCGGCGAGCTTGAGATAAAGAAGACCGTAGTACCGCAAGGCAACGGCATTTATCAGATAACCGTTACCTATAAGCTGGTAAGCGATAAGGATAACGTGCAGTTCCGCATCACCGACACCATCCCTTCCGGTGCTCGCTTCTTACGCCATGGCACCAACAGCACTCACTCCAAAAATTCCTATATGTGGCTCTCAAACAGCGCACAGACTATGGAAGGCCGGCTCTGCTGCTATAACTCCTCAAAGGGGCTTTCGGGCCTTGTTTCCCGCACTTATACGGGCTCCTTCTCCTACTACGTTCGCACGGCTATCCCCGGCGAATACGTAGTTGAAGCCGCATTCGCACAGAATACCGACAGCGGTGCCTTCGCGATAAGCGAAAGGGATGTTATAACACTTAAATGACAAACCAACAAAAAAGCAGATGCTCACGCATCTGCTTTTTTGTTGTTATATTTATCTATCGTCGCCTTTTCCCTCATAAATGCCCATAAGGCGCTTATTGAATTCCTCGGCGGTATTGTAGCCCATCTTTTTCTGGCGGTTGTTCATTGCAGCTATCTCAAGAATGACCGCAAGGTTACGTCCGGGGCGGACGGGAATGGTGATCGTGGGAATATTGATGCCGAGGATATCGGTCTTTTCGTTATCAAGGCCGAAGCGGTCGTACATCTTGTTCTGATCCCAATGCTCAAACTTGATTATCAGGTCGATCTTCTCCGTCATCTTAACCGCACCCATACCGAAGATACGGCGCACGTCCACGATGCCGATACCTCTGAGCTCTACGTAATGGCGGATGATCTCGGGCGCGGAGCCGACAAGTGTCTTTGCCGAAACGCGCTTGATTTCAACCGCATCATCGGCAATTAGTCGGTGGCCTCGCTTTACAAGCTCGATAGCGGTCTCGCTCTTACCGATACCGCTGTCACCGAGGATAAGAATACCCTCGCCGTATACCTCAACGAGAACTCCGTGGCGCGTGATGCGGGGGGCTAACGCAAGGTCAAGGAATGCTATCATAGCCGCAAGGAATGCGGTAGTTGTAGTGGATGTACGAAGCAGAGGAACACCGTATTCCTTTGCCGCATTCAGAAGCTCGGGGAAGATCTCAAGGTCGGTGGAAACCACGACCGCAACCGGCTTGTGCGCAAAAAACTCGTTAAGGCGGAAGGTCCTTTCCTCCACGCTCATATGTCCGAGATAATCGTGCTCAACGTGTCCGATTATCTGAATTCTTTCCTCTTCGAAGTGGTCGTAATATCCCGTTATCTGCAATCCGGGTCTGTTTACCGCGTTGCAGTATACCTGAATATCCTTAGCATCACAGGGAAGGTAAAATGTCTCAAGGGAAAACTCCGATATTATACGCTCAAGGGAAACACTTATCTTTTGCATAATACACCTCCGTAGCTTTGTAAATATTTTACACCATCTTCACTACCGTGTCAACCGCTAAACTTCGATTTAATCATTGACAATACGACATAAAGTGTGCTAAACTACCGTGGCATATATTTAAAAATTTGGAGTTATAATGTTTAACCTTACTTTTTTTGTGAACAGTATTCTTCTCGGAATCGGACTTGCTATGGACGCTTTCTCCGTTTCCCTCGCTAACGGCTTAAACGAGCCCAAAATGAAGGGCGGCAGAGTGTGCGGTATCGCAGGCATATTCTCGCTTTTCCAGTTTGCAATGCCCATGATAGGCTGGATATGCGTATCTACCGTTGCTCAGTATTTTGCGATATTCGAAAAGTGCATCCCGTGGATCGCTCTTATCCTGCTCGGCTTTATCGGCGGCAAGATGCTTATCGAGGGCATCAAGGGCGGTGACGGAGAAGAAGAAAAGCCCGCAGTAGGCCTTAAGGGACTTATCGTGCAGGGTATCGCAACCTCTATCGACGCGCTTTCCGTAGGCTTTACCATTTCGGGCCATAATTTCATTCAGGCGCTTATCGCTTGTCTGCTTATCGGCGTTGTTACCTTCTTTATCTGCTTTGCGGGAATCCTTATCGGCAAAAAGGCAGGCACCAAGCTTGCGGGCAAGGCAGGAATCCTCGGCGGCGTTATACTTATCCTCATCGGTATTGAGATATTCGTTACCAACGTATTTGTGTAAAAAAAGGCTTGTCTGCTAAAACAGACAAGCCTTATTTTACACAATAGTCACCTGCTTTGTAAGCAGATCGGTATACTGCACAGTGTAGCTTTTGGGGTTTGAGGTTCCCCTTTCCACAACACGGAAAACGTGTGGGTAGACGCCCGTGATAGTAACGGGCACCTTGTCAAGCACCACTCGCGGATGGCTCACGTTCACATTAACGTATATGTCGGGCGATGTACGGTAAAGCAGCTCTACCATTGCCTTTACACTTTGAAGCGTCATTTTCTATCACCCCCTTCGGTACGATCATCACGGCAGTTGGGATACGACCCATAATGCGGAGAGATGAACGTCCGTCGCAGGATGCTGCTGCCGCAAACACCCATAGAGATACACTCCCACGGTAGCTTGGCTACAATTTTATTGTAGCACAAAGAAAGCAAAAAATCACGCAAAAATCAAAATTTTTGCGTGATTTTTTGTATGTGAACTTATTTTTGATCCAATTGCATACTGCCGCCGAAAATTGTTTCGTAGGCGAAGAACGAAGATAGGTGCCATCATCGACCGCAAGCGGTCGGCTCCCTTCGGTCGCGTCTATCTCGCTTGCACGAGATACGGTTGGGCGATAGCGTATTTTCATACGCTGAGGTCGTGCCTGTCGCGCGTTCTGACGCATACGGAAGAATTTTCAAGGCAAAGTTATATGCTTAAAGCTACCGCCCTCCGCACTCTGTGCCTCATAATTGCGGCATGTAAACAACAATGTCTGCAAGCCCTTCTCCCCCTCGGAGGAAAGGAGCTTCAATGCAAGCGCGGTGCGGTCCTTATCCTGATGCGCAAAGCTTTCGTCAAACACAAGCGGCGGCTTTTCGCGCTTATAAAGCAGGTCAACAAGCGCAAGGCGCAGGGAGATATAAGCAAGGTCCCTTGTACCCGCGCTGAGATGCTCCATACTACGCACGCCGTTCTCGGAAATGCACACGGCAGAAAGCTCGCCGTCCACGCGGAGCCCCGCATATTTTCCGCCCGTTGCGGCATTCATACGGCGGCAAGCGCCCTCGGAAAGGAAGGGGGCAACTCCTCCGCGCAGATTCTGACCCGCGGTTCCAAGCGCATCTATCGCCTTAACTACGGCATTGAACTGCCTCGTTTTTGCCGTATAAGCCGTTGCGGCCTCGCTTAATTTACCCGCTATCTCGCACGGATCCTCGCTCTTTGCCTTGTGCTCCGCAAGGGAGATCTTGCGCGCGTATATCTCTTTTTCCTGCATTTCTGCCTGAGTGCGGTAAAATTCCGTTTCCTTGCGCGCGGCGGCAATATCGATATTCTCCGTATCCGCCACACCAAGCTCCGCAAGGCGGTTTTTAAGCGCCTCGTCGCTCTCGCCGCCTATCTCGCGTTCCGCGGCGGCAGCGCCTGCCTTTGCCGCGGTATATGCGGCACCAAGCTCAGCCGCGTCCGCACGCTTCTTTTCCGCAAGAGCGGCTGCTGTGTTAAGTCTCTCCGCAAACGTTCCCTCGCTCTTACATCCAAGCTCCGTAAGCAGTGCGGCGGCACTGCGCTCTACGGCATCGAGCTCCGCACGTGCAAGGGTAAGCTTTTCCTCTGAAGCGCTTCTCTTCTCAACAAGTCTGCAGAACTCAGCGTTATCGCGCTCGTAGCGGTCCATTCCGTCGCAGAAATCCTCATAGGAGCATCCGCGCCCAAAAAGCTCTGTAAGCGAGCGGGCCTTACCCCTCTTACCCGCAGAAAGCAGGATAAGAAGAACACCTAAGGCGCAAAGCCCCGCGCCAGCACCGTAAAGCACGGTAATATAAGGCGCAAGCAGACCCATAAATGCCGAAACAAGCGCGGCAATACCGGGGATAAGGAACACAAGTCCCCAGATCACACGTGCACGCGCACCGCGCAGAAGCGCGCTTACCCTTGCGCGCAGAGCATCTGCCCCGCCGTAAGTATCAACTGCATCGGTTATATCATCATATTGCGGAAGAGCATCGAGCTCTCCGATTATATTTCTGAGTTCTTTTTCTGCGGAAAAAACGGCATTTTCCTTTACGGGTATCTCTGCGGCGGCAACACGCGCGGCACTGATGCTCTCGCTTGACGGCAGAACACCGCCCGGGGAAAGCTCGTCAAGTGCCTTGCGTATCTCCTCCGCCTTTTGTTCGCAAAGGCGTTTTTCCTCTCTCATTGCAAGCTTGCGGCAGATAGAGCCCGCCTCTGCCCGTTTTTTTGCGTTCTCAGCGCGCGAAACGAGCATCTCAAGCTTGGATGTGCGCTCGCTTATCTCGCCCTCAAGGGCAATTACAGCCTTATTGGAGGTCTCGGCGCTTTCAAGCCTTGACCTGAGTGCGGCTATCTCCGCCTCAAGGTCTGCAAGCTCTCCGCCCGTGCCTTTTTTATGCCTGAGCGCAGTGCGGAGCTCCTCAAGGCGCTTCATCGCCTTTTTCGCATCCGTGCCCTCTTCGCCCGAGAACAGAATATTGCCGATAGCCTCGGCAAGCTCGGTTCTGTTCGGTGCGGAATCTGCAAGCTGGCGGAAATATGCCGTGTCGGTAAATACCTTGGCGGTAACACCGAAAAGCACCTGACCCGCATCCTTGCCTATAGCAACCTTTTCCCCGCTCTCCTCGTCGATAAGTATGACCTCATCGCGCACCGATTCGCGTATACCGCTGCTCGAAACGGAAAGACGGCGCTCCAGAACGTAGCGCTTTCCGCCGCTGAGTATAACTGCGCTTCCGCCCGCAAAGGCGGAATCAAAGGGCAGGTATCTCTCCCTCTCGGAAAGCTCCTCGCCGTTCACCTTCTGACCCGAAAGACCGTAGAAAAGGAATTTGATAAACGCGGCGATGGTGCTCTTTCCGCTTTCGTTTTTTCCCTCTATTATGTTAAGTCCCGCGCCAAGCTCCACGTTAAAGTCCGAAAGCCCCGCGAACTTGTCTATGTGTAATTTTTCTATTATCATATTCATACCCCTGTAGTGGCGGATATCATCCGCCAACCAAATTATGATATGCTTTTAAAATCCGCCCGGTAGCGCCCCGTCTAATACAGCTAACCCGTATCTCAACGCTTCTGCTGCTATCGCACGCGTCTCCTCATCGGCAGAATTAAGCTCGGGCAGAAGCGTGCGGTAAAGAGCGCCGCGTATGGTTATATCCCGCTCAAGCCTCTCACCGTCAAAGGTGGGGCTTGTTTTGTCCTTTATCTCCAAGTCAAACAGCTTTGCCGCAACCGCGGGGAAGCCGTCAAAGCGCACGTCCGGCGCAACGGAGCCTGTGAGCACCAAGCGGAGCACGGTATCTGTGCCGTACTTATTTGCGGCAACAAGCGCATTCACCTTCTCCTCTGCCGCCTCGCGGGTAAGACAGCCCGTAAGATCGCATTCCGCTATCTCATAGCGGCGGCGCGAGAACGGAACAAAGCTGATCTCATACTCGCCGTTATAGCCTATGTCGGTTATGTAAGCACCGAGCACGCCGCATTCGTCAAAGCTTCTGCCCTCGGGCGCTCCGCTGTATCCGTAAACGGTGTTATCAACGCGCTTTATCTCGCCTTTTTTGTGGATGTGGCCGAGCGCGGCATAATCAAAGCCCGCGCGCACGATGTCGCCCTCGCTTACGGGGCAGTAGCGCGATATAGGGGAAGTGGTATCGCAATGAGCGCACAAAAGCTTGGTTCTGCCGTTCTGCTCAAGCTCCGCACCCGTGAGGGGATTTTCCGTCAATGCGGGCGAAGTGAATGCCCAGCCGTAAACGTCGCACCCCAAGTCGGGGAACTCGAATCTCGACAGCTTGCTGTCCTTGAATATATAAACGTTATCGGGGAACTTTTTCGATGCGTAAACAGAGCCCGCACTTATAGGGTCGTGATTACCGGGCGCAATGATGAACTTGCAGTTCTTTGCACCCTCAAATTCGCGTATCATCAGTTCAACGGTCTCCTTTGTTGCAGAGCCGTCATCGAAAAGGTCACCCGCAAGAAGAGCTATATCCGCCTCCATACGGCGCACGTAGAGCATCATTGCCGTAAAGGTAGCGCGCAGGTCGTTGCGTCTTGCCTCACCCCGTCGGAGGTCAAGGCGCGAAAAGGGGGTATCAAGATGGATATCCGCCGTGTGGAATATCCTCAGTTTTCTATCTTTCATAGGTTTTCCTCCCATTTTCTCTACACGTTGATTTTAACATAACCCACGTTTATTTTCAAGCAGAGTTTGACATATTTCGCGCCATGTGATAAAATGTTACAAACTGTTCACAGGAGGCGTATATGGAAGAGCTTGAAAAACTGAAAGCGGAATGCGGCACTTGCCGCGCCTGCCCCTTGTGGGAAACACGAAAGAACCTCGTTTTCGGTACGGGCAACCCAAATGCGGATATTATGTTCATAGGAGAGGCACCCGGACAGCAGGAGGACGAAACGGGCGTGCCCTTTGTCGGTGCGGCGGGTCAGCTTTTTGACAGGTATCTGTTTGCCGTAGATCTCCCGCGCGAGAGCGTTTATATCGCAAATATCCTCAAATGCCGTCCGCCGCGCAACCGCGACCCTCTGCCCGCAGAGGAGGATGCGTGCATTGAGCATCTCTATAAGCAGATAGAGCTTATAGATCCCAAAATAATTGTCTGCCTCGGCAGAATTTCCGCAAAGCGCCTCATTTCCGAAAATTTTATGATAACGAAACAGCACGGTATATGGTTTGAAAAGCGCGGCCGCCCCATCACCTCCGTCTACCACCCCTCCGCCCTCCTCCGCGACCCTCGGAAAAAAGCGGATATGCTTGATGACATGAAGCAGATAAAAGCAAAGCTTGACGAAACTAAATGAATGAAAAAGCAGGCTCAAATGCGCAAATCGCATTTGATCCTTCTTTTTCATTTTTTAAAATTACTCATGAAGAGTCTTGTTAACGGTGGTGCACTGTCTGGTTGCGGAGTTCTTGTATGCAGCCCACATGGAGGAGAATGCGGTGGAGTAGCCCTTGGAGAGGTTCTCTACTGCGTTCTTCATATTACCGATATTGTAGATGTAACCGATATCGAAGCCGCGGTTCTCCATCTCAAGAGTGATCATATCGTAGCTCTCGTCATCGCGTACGTAGCGGCCGGTGAGGGTCTTTTCGTAGTATGCGGGGGTAACGATCTGCTTGGATGTGAATGCAAGGTACTCGATGATAGCGGAGGTACGCTCAACGTTCTCGGTCTGAGTGGGGATACAAACGAATGCAGCATCCCAGCCGCCGAAGGGAGTGTAGTATCTATCCTGAGTATCCTCGGTCTTGGGAAGGGGAAGAATACCGTAATCAAGCTCGGTATCGCGGAAGTGCGGGAAGCCGATGTGCTCTATCCATCTGAAGAGGCAGTGGCCTTCGCTGAACATCTGTACAGCGGTAAGTCCGCCGGTACCTGTCTGGCCGTTGTATACGTGCTGCTTGTCGAGGGTAAGCTCGATAAAGTTTACGATGGCGCTCTCTGCGCGCTCGGTGCCGAGGGTTATAACAACGTCGCCGTTATCGTCAACTCTTGCCATTCTCTCACCGGACATACCGAGAGCGGCAATTACGGAGGAGTGGATGTATACCATTCCGTAAAGGTCGTTGGAGTCCATGATCTCGTTACCGTCAAGGTCCTCGGAAACCTGAATTACCAATTCCTTCATCTTGTCGAAGGTCCACTTGCCTTCCTTTACAAGGGTGTAAAGCTGGGAAGTCTCGCCGAACTTTTCTCTGTAAAGATCCTTGTTGAATACAATATTGTACATTGCCTGAGTAGCAACAAGGCTGATATCACCTGTGGTGAAGTAAAGCTTATCGTTTACGGTAAGGTCGCGGTTGATGTTCTGATCCCACCAAGCCTGATCGAGATCGATAACACCGTAATCGCGGAGGTTTACAAGGTCCTTGGAAAGGGCAAGCTTACCTGCATCGTAGGTGGAGATGATGCACATATCGTAGGAGGAGTCGCCTGCGGTGTTAGCCTTTCTTACGTCGGCAACACCGGTGTTGGAGGAGCTGTACTTTTCAATACCGGTAATGGTAATGTCAAGCGCTTCCATAGCTCCCATATTTCTCTTATAAAGAGCATCGTCAAGAACCGTACCGCCCTCGGTCCAGTTAAAGTCGCGGACTATCACCGCATCGGGGTTGAGATTGGTCATAAGTACAACGAACTCGTGTCCGTCATACTTATCGGTGGGGATGTAATCGGGGAGCTTGTTGGGGTCTTCGGTGGTTACCGCCTCGGTAGTTACCTCACCGGAGCCGGAGGGAGTTGAAGGGTCAGTGGAGGGAGCATCGGTCTGGGCGGGTGTTTTCCCGCCGCATGCAACGATGGAAAGAAGCATCATTGCCGCAAGGATAAGACAAAGAATGGGTTTCATGTTTTTTCTCCTTTGATTTTTTGAAAAAATTATTTGCAGTAGGTATCTCTGTCAAATATCTCGAAGGTCATCTCATCGGCGCCGAGAGTCTTATCTCCGATCGGTACCTCATGGTCAAGGGGGTTATAGGTAATGCAAAGCACCTTGGTACCGTCTGCACTGATGTACTCGCCGCGGCGCACGTACTTGGGCAGACGCTCGTTGTTTATAACGGTGAAGGTACCCTCATACATAAATTCCTTGTACTTCATCATCGTATCGGTATACTCCTTAACAGCCGCCGCATAAAGGGGAGCGCTGTCAAGATGAGTACGGCAAACGTAAAGCTCTGCATCGACACGGAGACCGTAAACGAGAGAGCAGCGCAAACGTCTTGCGAAATCGCCCTCTTCATCGCGGATACCGCGCTCGGTGGTGATGACCTCGGGGAAGGTGTAACGGAACATCTCGGGGAAGTTATCGCCCTTGATCTTGAAGTCTACGTTTACAAGGCCGTGGATGAACTGGTTATAGGAAGCGGCAACGTCGGTAACGACCTCAGCTGCAAGCACCTTGCCCTTGGAGCGGCAGTAAGCCTCTGCCTCTTCAAAGAACATCTTGTGGTACTTCCAGTCCTCGTCTACGCGGTTGCCGTGCTCGTGCTTATCGTTAAAGCAGAGCTGATAGGGGCATCCTGCGTAGCAGTCTGCAAATGTACAGTCAGCGCCGAGCTCATCCATAAGCTTGATCTGAGAAAGAACCTGATCGCGCCACATCTTCGTAGCGGAGCAGCAGAGCGCAAACTGCTTTGCGCCGTAGGTAGCGCGGACCTCGCCGTAGCCGGGATATACGAATGCGGGACGGATCTCGTCGCCGTTTATGTTGAGCATTCTTATGTATTCGCCGTGCTCCTTGTAGTAATCGACCTGGGGATCCATAAAGTGGCAGTTGCACTCAAGGATAACACGTCCGCCGAGCTCCTGAACCTTTTTGATGTTCTCGGTAAGGTCCTTCCAAGCTCCCTCGTACGGCTCCTCGTAGATGGGATAGTTTCTGTCCATTCCCTGCTTCCACCAAGCAAAGAGGAAGAGGGTGTGTATGCCGTACTTTGCGCCGATCTTGTAAAGCTCGGGCAGGTCGTCTGCAGTAAAGTAATCCTCGCCGTACTGGGAACGCATGATAAGGCGCTGCCAGCCGGACATATACTTGACCCACTCTGCCTTTTCGGGCACGCGGTAGAAGGTCTTTTCCGCGTATGCGCGGTAGAGGTCTGCACCCTTTCTCCAGTCGCCGTCAAGGAACGCAAGCACCGTGGGAGGCATAAGAAGCTTTTCACCGGGGCGTGCCATGGGGAAATGGTCGATACCGAACATAAGATTGGTGGGTTTAGCGTGGATGCGCTGGCGCATAGTCATAAAGCAATGACGGTGCTCGGGGTCGTGGCGGCCTACGTAAAGGAAGTGGTCACCGCTCTGTACACCGAACCAGCCCATGGTAGCACGGGGATAGTGCTGATGCCAGAACACCTCAAACTCGTTGTGATAATAATAGTTGGTGGTCATATTGACCATTGCCTGCCAGGGGTTATATACTCTTGTGCCGAGGCCGTAGGGAAGATAGAAGGTATCCTCCTTCTTTTCGCCGCCGAGAGAATCAAAATCCGCAAGCGGGCAGAAGCACTCGTTTACTCTTGCATCGCTTCCGTTATCAAGCTCGGGAACGAAGTAAAGATGTCCGTCCTGCTCCCATACTGTAACGGTGAGCTTAACATCATACTTATCGCCGTATTCGGATACGACCTCATCGTATTTAACAACAAGCTTATCGCCGCACATAGCGGCAGTTCCCTGCTGCTTGGAGGAGAATACGGGAATTTCGGTACGCAGACCGTCATCAAGTATCAGACGCCAGAAATCGGAGCCTCTGACACCGGAAGCGCCTTCAGCAGTAAAAAACGCATCGGTTGCGTCCTCTGCAATATGAAACGCAAGATTGTGAGCATTGATAGAAAGCATAACTGTTCTCCGTCTTTATTTTCGGGCATTACCCTTTTATATTTTTATTATATCAACACGGCTTAAAAATTACAATACACTCATACCGCACTTTATTTCAAAATATGAAACTTGCGTAAAGTATTGAATTCGGTTGTAAGTCGGTGTATAATGAATATGGAAGCATCCGGCAAAGAGGTACAATTATGTTTACATATAATATAGGCACCCTGCCGCGCGTAAGCATGTCGGGGAAAACAAAGGAAAAAAAGGGCTGGAGCCACTCGGGGCGGCAGATGCAATACAATCTGTTCGTATATTTCCACGGCGGCGAATGTGTTTTTGATATCGACGGCAAGACATTCGAATACAAAAAAGGAAACATCGCCATAGTTCCGAAGAACACGCCCTACCGCCCGCATACCGATACGGGAACGGAATATACCTTTTTCCATTTCGACGGAGAGCTTGAATTCCGCGGCGAAAGCTCGCTTCCCGATATTCCATTTATCTCAAGAAATGAAAAAACGCCGATCTACGGCGTAATGGAGCCCGATGCGGGCAATCTGGTATTCGATACGAAGATGGAAGCGGGCGAGGAAGCCTCCGAGATCGAGATGCTGCTTACAAAATGCGTTAACGCAAAATTCCGCCACGGAAGCGCCGCCGACCTGCTTATCTCCCTCTATTTCTGCGAGGTGCTTTTCCATACCTCGCGCGCATATTGCACGCGCTTTGAAAGCGACGAGAGCCACCCGCCCGCAGTCAACAGAATAATTTCGTACATTAACGCAAACTATATGCGCAAAATAAGCCTTGACGAGCTGTGCGCGGAGCTGAATATGTCAAAGCAGTACTGCATGCGAATATTTAAAAAGCATCTGCACACCACGATAAACGATTACATCATCGCCACCCGTATGAAGCATGCCGCATACTGCCTGCGCTATACGTATATGAACGTAAACGAAACCGCAAACTACCTCGGGTTTTCCAGCGTCAGTTATTTTTCCCGTGTGTTCAAGGATTACTACGGCGTTGTACCTTCGGAGTATTTCGAATGATCCTCAAACAGCAAAAAACTCAGCCGCTATAACACGGCTGAGTTTTTTATTGAATCGTCAAAGCTTACTTGTTCTCTTCGTCCTTCTTTTCAAGGGTCTTAGCTGCGAAATCTCTTCCGCCAAGGCCAAAGGCAAGAGCAAATGCAAGCGCGATAGCCGCAAAGCCGATGATGAATGCCTTTTCAACTATCTCGGTAGCTATGCCGAGCTGGCTGAGGATCATGAAGCCCGCAAGCACGTAAACTGCGGTCTTTGCATACTTAGCGCAAAGAGCAAGCTTGCCGCTTGTCTTTGCGAGTGCGCCCTCAAGCAGGGATGCGCCTATGTAAGCAACAAGCACGATAGCCGCAGACTTGATAACAGCGGGGAGATAAGCAACAACAGCGGCAACAACTGCGGTAAGCACGCTGAGGCCGAGAGCCTCGATGCCCTGAGCGGCAACGAAAAGCACGATAAGAGCCTTTACGGTGTTAACAACTATCTTGGTAGCGGAAACCTTGAGAGCGGGGAGTATCTTCTTTACAAGGTTATCAAAGTTAACACCAACAAGCACGTTTGCAAGAAGTGCGGAAGCGATGCTTGCAACAAGAAGGCCGACAGCGATAACAACAGCCGCAAGAACGATGGAGGGGATAGCACCGAATACGGTGTAAACTATCTGCATAGCGGGCTGGGAGATAGCGTCGATATCAAGAATGAGCAGGCACTGGATAACGGTAACAAGGATGATAACAGCGCCGAGGATCTTTACAAGAACGTCGGAAATGAGAACGGTGTTCTTGTCCTCATCCTTTCTCTTGATGAGAGAATCGAGCTTGGTCTTCTTGAGAAGAACGGAAACGATATTGCCCACGAGAACAGCAACAAAGCAGCCTACGTAAAGCAGAATGCCGGAGGCAACTATCTTGGGAAGATAGTCGATAAATGCGGAAACAAAATTGTTGATGGGGCCGGAAACGCCGGTAATGCCGAGAGCATTAAGAGCAGCGGGAAGGAAAAGCAGGAATACGATAGCGTATACAAGCTTTCCTACAAACGACATCGAGGTGCCGACCTGACCCTCGTTTACACCCCACTTATCGAGCTTTTTGTCAAGCTTGATAAGCTTAAGCAGCTTTACAACCGCAAACTGTGCCACCCAAGCGGCAACAAACGCGAGCAGAAGGAAAACGACAAAGCGTACGAGATCCATTGCCCAGATCCTGTTAAGAAAATCCATTATTTTTCTCCTTTTATTTTTTTGTTTTTATATTATATGCGCGTTTTGCGCTTATAATCTGTTACCACTCGATAAACTGCGCATCCACATTATCGGTGATGTACTTTTTCAGTATAGCATAAGAGAAGCTGTTCTGCAAGGTACTGCCGTGAGTTTTTGCCAGATCCTCGCTGTAATCGGACATACGGTATATCTGAAGCGCATCACGCTTTAAACTGTAATGGCATACGGTAGGGATAAGGGTAGGCGTATCAACGTACTTGGTGCCGTCCTTTTCTATGACGAAATCAAGCGAAAGCATCGCGCCCGCCATATTCTGCGAATAGTGCATGGTGGAAATGAAATTACCGAGCGAATAAGCAACGAAGGTCTTGTTTCCGTCCTTGCCCGTCAGCCACTTTGCGGGCTGTACGGTGTGGCTGTGGTGGCCTACGACAACGTCAGCGCCCATATCCGCACAAAGCTGTGCGAGGCGCTTCTGCTCCCCGTCGGGATAGAAGGAATCCTCCGCGCCCCAGTGCATGGAAACGACAACGAAGTCAGCCGCCGCCCTTGCCGCAGTTATCTGGCGCTTGATGTCGGCATCCTCCGCATACGCAATATAATATTGCGAGCCGGGAAGCTGCTCGCCGAAATACTTAAAATTCACCATCGTGGTATAAGAAAGGAAAGCTATCTTTACACCGTTTTTATCTATTACCCTCAAATTGTCAAAATCGCTTTTCGTATATCCGCCGATGGTAAGCACGGGAAGAGTGTTGAAAAAGTCTATAGTGTTCTTATATCCCTTTTCGTCATAGTCGAGAGTGTGGTTGTTAAGCAGGTTTACAACGTCAAAGCCCAGCTTTACAAAGGCTTCGCCTATCTGATTCGGCGCGTTGAAGTTGGGATAACCGAGATATCCGAGCGAGGCACCGCCTACACAGCCCTCCATATTAATAAATGAAATATCCGCTTCTGCTATCTCGTCCTTAACTCCCGCAAACATATCGTAGAAGTTAAAGCCGGGATTTTCCGCATTTGCGCGCTTCTGGGCATCCTCGCGTACCGCATCGTGCACTATATTATCTCCGCACGCAAGGAAGGACACACGCTTATCCTGCGGCTCGGGCGGTGCGGGGGGATCGGTAACGGGCGGCTCGGTCTTCGGCGGCTCCGTTGCGGGAGTATCCGTAACGGGGTCTGTTGCGGGAGTGTCCGTTACGAAGGTATCGGGAGCATCTGTAATGGGTGCTGTCTGCGGTGCATCGGTAGTTACGGCATCCGTTGTAACTGCGGGAGTGCCGCTTCCCGCCGTACGGGAGATGAGCATAACACCGAAGACCACCACCGCAAGCACGGTAAAGGCGAGCAGGCCCATAAATGCGCCTCTTAACACCCCGTCGTGTGCCTTACGTTTTATCTTACGTCTTCTGTATCCGTCATGATTGTTATTCATACAAGAAAACCGTCCTTATTCTGAATATGCAGCTCCGCGCGGTATTCGAGCGGAGTTTTGCCGTAATGGCTTTTAAATGCCGAGGAAAAATACTGCGGACTTGCAAATCCGAGCATGTTGGAGATCTCTTTTATCTGCATATATCCCGAGGCAAGCATTTCCTTTGCCGCCTCCATTTTCCGTTCGAGCACATATTTGTGCGGAGTAATGCCGAATTCCTTGCGGAATCGGAAGATAAGATATGATTTGTTCTGATAGAACTTTGCGCAGATCTCGTCAAGCGATGAGCGCAGACCCGCCTCGGAATCTATATAACGCTTCACCTCGTACACAACGTCCTCGTTTTCGTAATGCTTTATACGGTTTGCCGTTGCGGAACTGAGTATCATCTCCGTAACGATAAGGGCGGCGCGGTCGTAGACCTTATCGATATTCTTGTAGTCAACCGAAACAAGCAAGTCGCGGAGACGCTTAAAAAGTGATTCCGCATCGAAATGCGAGCAGTAAACACCCTCGGTTATGCCAAGGGAAGTGAAAAGCCCCGCAATATACGGCCCCGCACAGTTCAGCCATACTTTGTGCATCGGATCGTCCTTATCCGAATAATATCTGTGCGCAAAGCCGCGGTTGAGGAAGTAAACGTCCCCGCCCTTGACGTGATATACCTTACCGTCGCACTCAATATAGCCCTGACCGGAAATAACGTATTCAAGCACGTAGAGACCGCCGAGGCTCTTACGGCGGGTCTCGCCGTAGCGCTCCACAAAATAGTTTTTATCGGGCATATTTTCGCCCATACGGATAAAATACAGCCCGTTATTCGAGTTCTTCGGCGTTGGATTGAAATAATAGATCCTTGCGTTATCGGACATTATGCGGTCTTTCATCTTAACAGTCCTCCAAATACATAGGATAATTCAACACTTTACACACCAAGTATACAACAAACAGACAAGCAAATCAATGTTTTTCACTCAAAAATTCTCATATTTACATTCTCTTAACACTTTTAACTTAATATAATGTACTCCGCGCCAAAAATTTGAACAACATTTTTCGTACTATTCACTATATTTTTTTACTTGACACGCAGTTAATTAGTTTGTAAAATGAAATTACAAGCCACAATTATCAGAAATTTACGGAGGAAATCATGAAAAGAAGCATCAGATTTTTGTCTTTTGCGCTGTCTCTCGTTATGCTTTTGGGTACAGCTGTTCTCTTCGGCTCCTGCGGTGAAAAAACTCCCGCCGTTACCGATGACCCGAACGTAACCACCGAAGCGCCTGTTACCGATGCACCCGCTCCCGAGGTGCTCCCTTCCGCTATCGACAAGAAGTTTGGCGATTACACCTTCAAGGTGCTGCTCGTCAGCCGTTCCACCCGTCCCCCTCACGATCTTGTGTTCGAGGATAACGGAACCGTGCTTGATAAGGCGGTTTACGACAGAAATGCAAGACTTGAAGAAAAGAACGGCGTTATCATCGAGGCTACCCAGTACATCGACAGCACCAACTATGCAACAAACGCAGCGATAATTCAGCAGATGTACATAAGCAATGAGGCACTTTACGATTATACCGTTTGCCACACCTACTCTCTCGTTCCTTACGTTACCGCAGGCTATCTTTACAACATGGAGTCTGTTGATAGCCTCGATCTCACCAATCCTTGGTGGGACAAGACCATCAACGACGGTGTAAGAATTGCGAATTCCATCTACTTCACCTCCGGCGATATCAGCCTCCACGTTAACGACTACATGTACTGCGTTATCTTCAACAAAGACATGTACAAGACCCACATTACCGACGGCACCGACGTTTATAAGCTTGTAGAAGAGGGCAAGTGGACTCTTGACGAGCTCTCCCGCCTTGCTTCTCAGGTAAGCGAGGACCTTAACGCAGACGACGTTCTCGACTCCAACGACAGATACGGCCTTATGACCTGGTGCGACGAGCTTTACGCTACCATTCAGGCAGCAGGCGAGCGCGTTGCTAAGGTAAACGAGGACGGATACGTTGAGTTCACCCTTCAGAACGAGCGCGTTTACGCTATCGTTGACAAGTTCAGCGAGATCGAGCAAAGCGACTGGTGCATCAACTTCCAGACCATGACCGGCGGTGTGGGCTGGCCCACAGTGTTCTCCAACGGTCAGGCAATGTTCTTCATGTCTCTCTTCAACGAGATCTCCCGTTTCCGCGATATGGATTCCAACTACGGTATCCTTCCCAACCCCAAGTACGACACAGCTCAGGAAAACTGGTACTGCACCTTCTCCGCAGGTCTTGCAAACTTCGTTGCAATGCCCTACGTTCAGGAGGATGCTGAGCGCACCGGCGCTATCATGGACCTTATGGGATACTACTCTTCTACCACCACCGTTCCCGCTTACTACGTAAAGACTCTTGAAGGCGAGAAGATCCGTGACGAGGAGAGTAAGTTCTGCCTTGATATCATCTTCAACAACAAGTTCGTTGATATCGGACACTACTACAGAATCGCTAACCTCATCACCGCTATGTACAGCTATGTAAAAGAGGGTCAGTACGGCGCATTCGCTTCTACCGTTCAGCAGCGTCTCAGCACCGCACAGGCTGCAGTTAAGTCTCTTAACACCGCCATCGAAAAGATGAAGGACCAGTATTAAGATATCCAAACCCAAAAAACGGGCGTGAACTTCACGCCCGTTTCTACCCCAAGGAGTTAATTATGAAAAGAATCCTTTGCATCCTGCTTGCTTCCCTCTTCGTTTGCGGAGCGCTCTTTTCCTGCGATAAGCAGCCCCCCGTTACCGAGGATACCACAGATACCACAGACCCCGCAGATACTGCAGACACCACCGAAAATAACGACGGCAAGGAGCCCGATGACGGTTACTACGGACTGAAGTTCGAGCGCCCCATCACCGTAGCCGCTTACGGCGGAAACGGCAGTGCATATTCCCGCATGTACGTTCTTCAGGACGGCAGAATGATCTGTGCTTGGCCCTCTACCGATGGCGGCAAGCGCTGTATGAAGGCCGTATTCAGCGAAAACGACGGCAAGAACTGGGGCCCCATCAAGGTGCTTTTCTACGGCGAGGATCAAACAAAGACCCTTGCAAACGTGGATATCATCCAGCTTGAAAACGGTCAGGTGCTTATGGCCTACCGCTGCAACGACAGAAACGCATCCCAGGGTTACTCCTCCATTCGTATCCACGCAAGCGACGACAACTGCGAGACCTTCTACCCCCACTCCACAGTTTTTGAGCTGCAGCAGAACGGCCTCAAGGACGGCGTTTCCTGGGGACTTTGGGAGCCTGATTTTTGCTACGTTAACGGCAAGCTTACCTGCTTCTTTGCTATAGGCAAGACCGTGTACGACAAGCAGATCATTCCTTCCACAGATATTTTCGAGTGGGATGAGACCGAAAAGAAGTGGGTTCAGTCCCACTACACCTCCGACGATACGGGAAAGACCGACCGTAACGGCATGCCCATCGTTGACAAGCTTTCCACCGGCGGTTATCTTATGACCGTTGAGACCAAGCGCTTCTACTCCTCACGCGGAAGCACGCTTCTTCCCTATGTTCTTTACTCAGCAGACGGAGTACACTGGAAGGGCGTTACCGGATGCTTCTTCCCCGAGAATACCTCAAGCGGCGGCTCCCCCTTCTGGATCGAGCTTCCCGACGGACGTATCGTAGTTGCATTCCAGACCGACGAGGATGCTCTCGGCACTGCCTTTGACACCGGCGACGACAAGTGCAAGGTTACAAAGATAGTTATGACCAAGGAAGGCGTTGATATTTCCAAGGCGCATTCTTGGGACTGGACAGAAAGCTATGATCCCTTCAATACTATGATAGGCAAATTCGGCAACTGGCCCGGAATGCTTATCCATAACGACTACCTCTACATCTACACCAGCACCAACGATCCCGTTGGCGGCTGCATTGAGCTCGTACGCGCTTACGTGGGCGATCTTAAAAAATAGATCCTTGCAAATCCTGAAACATAAAATATAAGGAAAGGGGCTGTAAAATCCGATTTTACAGTCCCTTTCCGTTTATCGGTGAAATATGAAAACATCCAAGCTTATATTTGCTGTCACTGCGGTAATATCCGCTATTACTGTAGCCGCTTGCAGCAGCCAAACTCCAAAAACGGAGGATACATTGCCCGTGAATACCACCGAACCAGCTGTTGTTACCACAGAGCCCGCGACCGAATACGTGACCGAGCCTGTGACCGAACCCGTGACCGAGCCCGTAACCGAACCTGCGACCGAACCCGTAACCGAGCCCGTGACCGAACCTGCGACCGAGCCCGTAACCGAGCCCGTAAC
>JAZQFL010000056.1:0-23311 GCA_045539485.1 Eubacteriales bacterium | reverse complement strand
AGGGTGTCACTGGTTCAAGTCCAGTTGGGGGAGCCAGAAAAAAGCACTTGCATAAGCAAGTGCTTTTTTCAACGAAATTTGCCCTTCGGGCAAGTGAAATAGCTGCGCTGTGAAATATTTGCTTCGCAAATGTGAAATGTTCGCTTACGGAACGTGGGCAAATTTTATTTCACATCGAACGCAGTGAGATATTTCACAATTTTCGTAAGAAAATTATTTCACATTCGGCATCGCCGAATATTTCACTAATTTACGAGTTCCATCTTCACCCTACGATCTAAAAAGCCTAACGCATTGCGTTAGGCTTTTCTGATTTAATTAATATATAATCAGCGATCAAACTTTTTTCTTTTTATTTTTATCAACAGCGCTTTTGCCACCCAGGCAGTAAATGTGGAAATTGCAAAGCACGGTATTATGCAAAGTGAGAAAATAGACCCGAATACTATCACAGCCTCAAGGATAAGTCTGATTGAAGTAATATCCTTATCAATGTTCCAAATCACCGGAACTATCCAAACCATTGTCACGGTGTAAAGATAGCACACGGCGAGAAATACCGCCTTTGTTTTTTTATCTCCGCTGACCAAACCTGCGACAAGAGACAGTATTATTAAGGTTGGGGCAAAATAATCTCTTATGACCCACTCGTACGGTTGCTCCGTTTGCACGTAATCATACCATAGATTCCAACCGTCAATCAAATAATACCGATATATCATCCAACCCGAGCAGGCGAGTAGCGTTATTCCGAAAAACAGATAAGCAAAAAACCTTGCTCGTCTTCCGGGGCGCGGTGTATCCTTCACATCCATTATAATTCTTCCTTAAAATATGTAATTCGTTGCGTTTGCTTCGTTGCGATATCTTCCGTGCAGTCGTTGTTTCTGATGATTATAGTTGTCTTGAATTGACCGTCCTCGCAGGAAAATAACAGCTCGCCGTTATGCTTCTCGACGATGTTTTTGATGCTGAGCAAGCCAAAGCCGTGCATTTCGGGGTCTCCCTTTGTGGATCTCAGTTCGGATACGTCAACGTCTTGCTCTGTCGGGTTTTCGATAGATATCAGCACGGTTCCTTTTTTCGCTTTAATTAACAGCATTATCTGCTTGTTTGATGCATTCGCAAGCTTTTCGGTTGCTTCAATAGCGTTATCCAAGGCATTGCCCAAAAGAATGGAAAGCTCGACCGGAGATATCTTGATACTCTCTATTCCGTACAGATCGGCATCAACGTTTATGCCCTTTGCGTTCGCAAGCTTGCTTTTTTGATCGATTATAGTGCTTATGATACCTTGCGAAAGATCTAATTGCGAATTGCCGCTTACTTGTTCAAGCTCCTTTGCGATCACCTCTTTTGCGGTATCGTAATTTCCGCCTTCAATCTCGGAAAGAAGTCCGAGCAGGAAGTGCTTTTGGTCGTGTTTTATTTGATAAACCTGTCTGTGGTGGTCTATAGTTTCGAGATATTGACGGGACTGAACTGCGATAAGCTCTTTTGCGGCGGCAAGCTTTGTATCGCGTTCCACACCGCTTTTTACGTAGTTTATCCAATCAAATATTAAAATATTGTATACGATGAGCACCGAAAAGCAGATCAAAGACATTGCGGAAAGAGCAAGATGGACCTCCTCGGTGTCTGTGACGTAGCGGTATTGAATGAGTATTATTGATATACTCAGAGCGGGAGCAGCAACAAAAAAGAGCAAGCCGTGGTGTAATTGTGACTTTGCAAACCGACTCTTCGCAAAACGGATAACCGACAACAGTATGTATAGAATAAAGCTGCTGAAAAACAGAACCATGATATTGTAGTCGTAATCATCGAAGTGATCTCTGCGATACCCGCACAAAACTACTATAAATGACAATGCCGTATACTCACAAATACACTGCATTGCATAAAGTGCAAGCGGAATAACTATATGATAATACCACTTCATTGAATACAGGCAAGATACTATTGCCGCCGCAATTATTCCGGTGAGCACCTTGATAATTATATTTTCGGGGAAAGCCAAAGCAGCTGTAACCAACACAGCCTCGGAAAGCAGAAAAACGGGAACGCTTATTTTTTGTGATGCGCGTTTTTCAAAAAAGACGCTGAAAAACATAGAAAACAGATAAAGCGAGATAGCTGAAACAGTGGTATATAAAACTAAATTATACACTGTCTCGGAGTAGAAGATGATCATACTAAATATACCTCTCTAAGTATTCCGCATACGCTCTAAGCGTTGCGGTTTTTCTTCTTACACTCATTTCGACTTTTTCTTTGTTTTCGAGAATTATATAGCGGTTATCAAAATCGACTATTTTATCCATATTCACGATGTATCCCTGATGCACCTGCACAAATCCAAGATGAGAGAGAGCATCACACACATCGGATAGATTTCCGACAGTTTCATACGTTGCGTAACGAGTGTGGTATATGACGTGTTTTTTGAAGGATTCTATGTAGAAAATGTCGCATATCGGAAGCTTTGTGCTTATTCCTTTAATTTTGATTACGTGGTATTCGGTATTCAGGCGCAGGGTCTGATTTACCTTGCTCAGCACCGCGGATACTTTTTCAAAAGCGCACGGTTTTAAAATGTAGTTAAGCGGTTGGCAATCATATGCCTCCAAAGCATATTTGGAATATGCGGTTGTGAAAACTATTACCACGTTCGGGTCATAATGGCGAATTCTCCTGCCTGCTTCTATGCCGTTCATACCGGGCATCTCAATATCCAAAAACACCAGATCAAACTGTTTTGCACCGTTATAGTACGTTTCGCAAAGCTTTGCGCCTTCGGTGAATATGCTGTACGAATGGATGCTGTCCGAGTCAGCAGATGCGCACATATCCTTTAGTGTGACCGCGTCTTTTAAATCATTATCACATATAGCAATGCGCATAAAAGCATGTACCTCCAACTCGTTGATCGTTTACATTATAGCATTTTTCCGAGGGAAAGTAAATACCGCGCTTGGGGAGATAAGCGACGAATGGGCACGATAATTCTACGAATGTTCCGAAAGGCTCTGCCGGGGGTTTACATTTGTTTTATTTGATGCTACAATTAATGCGAATAACGGTATTTAATTTACAAAAACGTAACATTTACTTTATGCAATGATATTGTTTTGCATTGTTAAAATGTGTAAAATGATGTTGAGCTCGACCGCTTCTGTCAATCGAGGTGTTTTATGAATAATTCTGCACGTTTACTTTCCGCTATCCTTGCCGCGATGCTTTGCGCAACTTCTTTTGCCGCGTGCGCAAATAAACCCGCACCTGCGGTTACGGATGCACCTTCTATTACCACGGATGCTCCTGTGACGGATGCGCCTGTAATTACAACAGAAGCGCCGGTAACTACCGAAACGCCTATCGTCGAATCTCCTGTATCGGATTTTGAATATAAGGTGAACGAAAACGGCGCGATCACCGTAACAAAATACATACGCACAAACAGTGAGGACCGAGTAACTGACGTTGTTATCCCCTATGAGATAGACGGTAAGAAGGTCACTGCTATCGGAGACGGCGCTTTTCGTTATGTTTCCTGGATAGAAAGCGTTACCGTTCCGGCTAGCGTTACGCACATAGGAGAGGCTGCCTTTGAAAAATGCCTTGGACTAAAAACCGTTTTACTTTCAAGCTCCTTGACCGTGATAGGGAACAGGGCTTTTTCCGAGTGCACTTCACTAAGTGACGTTGTGTTGCCCGAAAGCTTGACTACAATCGGTGCAAGCGCCTTCAGAAAGTGTACTGCACTGAAGTCGGTAGTAATTCCCGGCAACTGCTTTAATCTTCCCGATGTGGGCGGAGAATGCTTTTACGAATCCGGAGTTGAATACGTTGAGTTTAAGGCGGGCGTTAGGTATATCCCCAACGGAATGTTTTGGGCATCAAAGGTAAAAACGGTAATTTTACCCGACGGTATCGTGGAGATAGGCAGAAGTGCCTTTTCCGGTTGTTCGGATATAACCGAAATAGACCTCGGTAAGTATCTTATTAACATAGGGGATTTTGCGTTTGCAGGTGCATCCATTACAAGCATCACTGTTCCCGAAACGGTAAAAAACGTAACGGAAGCGGCCTTTGAGGGTTGCATGAAGCTTGAAAAGGTCACTTTCCTCGGAGATGCTCCCGAAGGCTATGAAACCTCGCTTGAGCCCGCCGCGGGAAAGAACCTGAACTACACCGTCTATTATTCGGAGACCGCAAAAGGCTTTACGTATCCCGTGTGGGGCTCGTTCAAAGCCCAGCCTATAGACGGCAAATCCGGCATTTCTGTATACTCGGATTTTGAATATTACGATAACGAAGAAAACGGTATCACGATATATTCGTATTTCGGTAATGCGAAGGAAGTCACCGTTCCCGAGAGCATATCGGGCAAGCCCGTTACGCGCATAGGAAGATATGCGTTTTATCTTAACAGCTCCCTTGAAAAGGTAACTTTGCCCGACACGGTAACTGTTATCGAAACAGCGGCGTTCAGTCGTTGTGCGGCATTGAAAAACATTGTTTTTTCAAAAAATCTCACAAAGATAAGCGAAAAAGCATTCTATGACTGCGACAAGCTCGTTTCCGTAACGCTTCCCGATAAGGTCGTGGAAATAGGCGCTCATGCGTTTTCCAATTCCGCCGAGCTTCGTATGGTAACTATTCCCGCAAGCACGCGGGTTATCGGCGAGGGCGCGTTCAGCTATACGAACCTGACTTACGTTGTGTTCGGTGAGGGCTTGGAGCGTATTGAGGGCAGTGCATTCTTGAATTGCAAGCTTACGACTGTTGTTCTGCCGGATTCGCTTCGATATATCGGCAGATTGGCTTTTGCAGAAAACTCCGAGCTTGTGACAGTAAAGCTTAACGAGGGACTTGCCGAGATAGGATATATGGCGTTTGACGGGGACTCCAAGCTTACGGAAATAATCATACCAAAATCCGTAACCTCGGTAATGGATATTTCCTTCGAGCGTTGTACGGGCTTGAAGAAGGTATATTTTTTGGGAGATGCTCCCTCGAAGTTTGTCGGTACGGAAAAGGCGAATCGCACAAGCTTTACCGTGTATTACACCGCGGATGCAAAGGGCTTTACCTCGCCCGAATGGTGCGGCTATGAAGCAAAAACCTTTGATCTCGCTGATCTGTATCCCGAATACCCCGAGGAGCTGAAGGAGCCGTTCCTTTCGGTTATAAAGGGCGAAAAAAGCTTTCGTGACGGAAATTACAATACCTACATTACACGTTTTTCCGAAAAGCTTAGCGACGTTGCGATAGTCGATCTTGACCGCGACGGAAAAGACGAGGTCGTAACACGTCTTCAAAGCCAACTCATCGTGCTCCGTGATACGGCAAAGGGTGTTATCGGTCACGTGCTGAGGCATCAATCAATGTACGATATTAACAAAGACGGAACCTTTTACTGGAATACTAATGCCGGAATGACATACGGCTGTTCATCGCTCACGTTCACCGAACTTGGTTACACAACGACAGAGCATTACCGAGTTGAGCACGGTGATAACGGCGAAATTACGTACTACGTTGAAAATAAAGCTGTGAGCGAAAACGAGTTTAATGCTGCAGCTTCAAAAATCGCGCAGGACAGAGTTGAATGGCTCGACGTGCCTGAGGTTAAGTGATAAGAGGTAACAAAATGACCGAAAAAAGCGAGTTGACCTTCCAAAAGATAAGAGAGCGTATTGAGTATGATATCAAGGACGAGCAGTTTGAGTATATAAGTGCGCTGATATTGTGGCTGATAATGATTGCTTTGGTTGCGCTTGCTTGCTCATTCTTTATCGGCGGCTGGGGTTTTTTGTCGCTTTTGATTCCTGTAGGCATATTCTGCTATATGTGTGTAAAATGGATTCGCATACTGCAGGATATAAAGAAGGGCAGGTTTTTTGCAAAGACCGATAAGCTTCTTTACCGCAAACCGGAAAGCGTATTTAATCTTTTTACCTTCATAAACAGAATGCCAAATAAAAGACGTTGGTATAAACGAATAAGCCTTACGGAAAACGTAATGTCATTGTATTTCGAAAACGGCGCGAGAATATCGCACCAATGGGCTTTTGCGGGTTCAAATGATACGAATGACGAGATGACGTACTATCTGATCTACGTCGGAGACCGTCCCGTCCCGCTTGCGGCGTATAATACTGCAGAATACGAGCTGTCAAAGCGGGAAGGGGAGAGCGTTCCGCTGATAGGTAATGATCGATCGATTTGAAGCATAATGACACCGAAACAGGAATTAACTTATGAAAAAGATCCTATCTCCGCTTAATATAATTCTTTCTCTGTTACTTTCGCTGTGCGCGAACTGCTATGTTGCGGTAAGCGGGAATTTAAGGCTGCTGTATATTGCCGTTCCCGTTTTTATTGCAATAAACATTTTCCCCGCGCCGAACAAGAAAGCTATACCAAGCCTCCGTATGCGCATATGCGGACACGGGCTTTATATGCTGTGCGCATTTCTGCCTGCCGCTTGCCTCTCCGTTGTGTATCACGCGATACTGCTTTTCGCAAGCCTTGGAGGCCCTCTGTGGCACGTTCTGTGGAGCGCTCTCGTATGTATAGGTGTTCTTGCTGTTGCGTTCTGGAACGGAATTTTGAGCGTTTACTGCACATCCGTGCGTATGGGCTTCAGTCTCCGCCTGCTCGGCGCGCTTTTCGGTATGATCCCCGTACTGAATATCATATATCTCGGCAAGATCATCAACACAGTATCAACAGAATTGGAGCTGGAGAAGGCGTGTGTGGCAAGGGACTACGCAAGGGCGCATATCGGTATGTGCGATACGAAGTATCCTATACTGCTTGTGCACGGAGTTTTCTTCCGCGATTTTAAGATGTTCAATTATTGGGGCCGTATTCCCGCCGCGCTCGAGCGCAACGGAGCAAGGATATATTACGGCAACCACCAATCGGCGCTTACGGTCAAGGAAAGCGCTGTGGAGCTTACTGCAAGGATAAAGAGTATAGTAGAGAGCACAAAGTGCGGGAAGGTCAATATAATTGCGCACTCAAAGGGCGGGCTTGACTGCCGCTATGCGCTCTCCGAGCTTGATGCACTTCCGTACGTCGCGTCCCTTACTACAGTAAACACTCCGCACAGAGGTTGTATCTATGCGGAAAGACTTCTTAATTCCGCTCCCGAGAAATTCAAAAACAAGATAGCAAAGACCTATAACTACGCGCTGAGAAAGCTCGGTGACAGCGCTCCCGACTTTTTGAAGGCGGTAGGGGATCTTACATATTCCGCATGCGAGGAAAGAAACAAGCTTCTTTGTGACCCCGAAGGTATATTTACCCAAAGCATAGGCTCCGTTATTTCAAAGGCGGACGGCGGACATTTTCCTCTTAACTGGTCTTACGGGCTTGTAAAGCATTTTGACGGCCGCAACGATGGCCTTGTCGGCGAGGATTCCTTTGAATGGGGAGAAAAGTACATGCTGCTTACCCCCAAGGGCAAAGAGGGAATAAGCCATATGGACGTTATCGACCTTGTAAGGCGTGACGTTGACGGCTTTGATGTACGGGAATTTTACGTTGAGCTTGTAAACGATCTGAAAAACAGAGGACTGTAAATTTTTTAAAACCGTTGACAAATCCGAAAACATAGCGTATACTGTATATGGTTAGCAGATGCTAACTTATTTAGCATCTGCTTAACTTAAAAGGCCAAGTTAGCAAATGCTAACTGATTTTATAACCGAAAAGGAGAGAATTATGGAAAACCTTATGCACGCGGCTGTAACGCTTTTAACGTCCGGCTCTCTTATCGCTCTTTTCGGAGTAGTGGAGAGTGCTTGCAGGAATTATCTTGCGAAGAATAAATAAAAATATAGCAAAATACAAAAACAGCGGGAGCAGCCTTGCCCCACGGTATCGATACCGTATGGCGGGGTTGCTCCCGCTGTTTTTTAGTTGTTTAATTCCAGTTTTCGCCGAGGTAGTGTTTAAATATCTCGGTCTTTCCGTCAACGTAGGTAAGTACCGTACCTTCTCCCTCGATCTTGAAGATCTTTTGCGCTTCTTCAGAGAGTATCGCAAACGATCCCTTTTCAACAATGATCTTGTAATGAGCGCCATCATCGAGCGTGGATGTAATTACAGCCTTATCTGTTACCGTGAGTGTTGCGCAGTTCGTTACTTTGATAACGGTCTGCCCCTCATTTTCAAGGAGGATGATATCATCAAAGATCACATCGCTCGAGATCTCCATCGTAGTGTTTTTGGAAAAACGGTATGTGCAGTCTTCCTTTGACTTGTAGTCTGTGCCGCCGTAATTGGAGGTAAAGGTCAAGGGCATCAGTGTTTGTGTCATCTTATACGGAGCGCCTCCCACAACGGAACCTCCGCTAACTACTACGGGGCCTCCGCCGAGAATGCGCTTGAAGAGCCCTGCGGCGTATCCTTTAACTGCTGTGGCCGCGCTCTCTCCGTCGTTTTCATTATTTCCTTTGGAAAAATCGAGATAGCATACCGAGGTTTTTGTTTTAAGCGAAATTGCGGCGTCTGTAACAAGCTTATCGTGTAAAATTGTTGCTTTGTCACCTATTTTATAGCTACCCTCTCCGCTTACAGAGGCGAAGGTGCCGCCGTTGATAACGGCTTTCGCGCGCTTGGACACGATAATGTTCATATAGGTATCGCTGCTCGAGGTGGTAATAACGTTCTCGTTTATTGTAAGCGTTGCACCGGGAGCAACAACTATATTGCACTGCGCGCCGTCATGATAGATGATGATGTCGTCAAACACAAGGTCGCTTCCCACGGTAAATGTGGTACCGCCTTTCATCCTGAATACGCCGGATGTGGGATCTTTTGCGGGATCGGAAGCTTTATAATCCTTGCCGTCGTACTTTGCGGTAATTATTACCTTGCCGTTCGTTGACCAAGCAAAGTTGTTGGGAACGTAGAATCTGCCGCAGGCAACTACAGTACCGCCCTGAGCCACAACGCCAACAATGCCGGATCCGTCCATTTGACCGAGGCCGGATTTGGGAGTTGCTTCGGTAAATCCATCATATGAATTTTTGCCTGTGCCGTATGAGATGAAACCGACAACTCCGTTGCTATCAAACTTCTCGCCCTTGCCTATGGTTGCTTTGTCGCCCAGCACCCACTCGCCTTCTCCCATAATGGAAGCAAATGTACCGCCGTTTATAATTGCCTTACCGCCTTTTTGCACCTCAATTTTGAAGTAAGTGTCGGTTTTCGTGGTTGTAAGCACCGTTTCGGTCACAGTGAGCGTCGCGCCTCTTGCAACGATTATCTTTTCCACTCCGTTCTCGGAATGGAGAATCACGTCGTCGAATGTCACGTCGCTTGCAATGGTGATCGCGGTGCCGCTCTTCATCTTCAGAACGCCGCTTGCAGGGTTGCCTGCGGGCTCGGTGTTCTTGTAGTCAACTCCGCCGTAGTTTGCGGTGATGGTCGTGTGGCCGTTTGCTTTCCAGGTGTAGCTGGAGCCGAAGTACATCTTCTCGGATATAACAACGGTTCCTCCGTTTTTTACAAGGCTGAATACACCCGTGCCGCTTGCGCCTCCGATGGACTTCTTTGCAGTTGCGGCGGTAAGACCGTTGTTTGCGTTGTTACCCGTGTTGTAAGCAATAAAGCCCACTGCCTCGTCGGCAGATACAATTGCGGGAAGGGCAGAGAAGATAAGCAATGCCGCAAAAAGTATACAAAGGATCTTTTTCATTATTCCTTACCTCCTATCTTTTCAAGTATTGCGGCAACGTCGCCGATGCCGAGGGAACCGTTTGCGTCCACGTCGTAATATCCGCTGTATTCGGTGCCGTTAACCTTTTCCTGAACGAGCTTAGCATCCTCAATGTCTACAACACCGTCACGGTTTACGTCATAGCGGTATTTGTGGGAGGGTAGCTTCTGGGGAGTGTTCGAGGGACCGCGCACCGTAAGAATATCGGGGCCTCCGTCGGGGTCGGGAACAAATTCAATAAGGTCGATGCAGGTCTGGCGCAGACCTAACTTGCCCACCTCTTCGTGACGGTGGTAGATCATGTAAAGCTCCTCACCGTCGGGAGAGGGAATGATGAGCGCATCGCCGGGTCCGTCAACCTCGTAGTTCCAGTTAAGAATGGGGTTGATATCGAATTTCTCGTAAGGACCAAGGGGATTCTTGGATACCGCAACAGCCTCGCCGTAGTGGCGAGCGTAGGAGCCCGTTGCGTGGATGAGGTAATAGTAGCCGTTGTGCTTCCATACAAAGCCGCCTTCAACAAGCCGCATTGCGCCGTCATTATCCCACTCTCTGTCGGGGATAACAACTCTTGTCGCGGTCTCGGGCTTTGCGGTAACAACTCCGTCCTTGATAATGACCTCTTCAAACCAAATGGTTCCGCCCGCATCGTAGCGGGAGAAGGACATATAGGTCTTTCCGTCGTAACCAACAAACGGATGTCCGTCTATCTCCGTAACGTTGGGGTTGATGGGAACGAGGGGACCGTCGTGGGTGAATGGGCCGTAGGGGGAATCGGAGGATGCGTAATAAACTCTTCTGCTGGTATCCGCGCCGATCTGCTCTGCCGCAAAGAACAGGTAGAACAGTCCGTCGCTTTCATTGTAGAAAACGTTAGGCGACCATGCGGTATTGCCGTTAACGTTGCTGTAGGTAATGGGATCCCAGGTGAAAATGTTGTTTCTCTTGGTGAAGTGTACAAGGTCGGGAGAGGTGTACACGGTAAAAATGTTGCTTCCGTCGTTACCTGCATATACGTAGAGGTAATAAGTACCCTCATAGAACAGCATATCGGGGTCAGCACCGGGATTTACGGGGTTTGTGTAGGTTGCTTCGGCAAGCGTTACCGTGCTGTCTCCGGTGTTGAGAAGCTTCGCCTGACCGCCCTCAAGCCATATACCTATCTTGCCGTCAAGCCCCTCAAGTGCGTGCTCGAACTTGGGGAATGCATCATCGCCTTGATAGAGATTGTCGTAGTAAACGGAGACAATGCCGCCGTGTACGTCAATTATAAGATCGCAGAAGCCCTCGCGGATGATGTTTGCTCTCTTATTAAGAACGGAGAAAACGCCATCGGTTATTCTGTAAAGGGTGAATTCCTGCTCCGTTTCGTCAAGCTCAACTGCATAGCCGTTTTTCGCGT
Source organism: Eubacteriales bacterium (assembly GCA_045539485.1). Classification (GTDB taxonomy): domain Bacteria; phylum Bacillota; class Clostridia; order Oscillospirales; family CAG-272; genus RUG12395. The sequence goes on along the minus strand of JAZQFL010000056.1, from coordinate 12,170 downwards.
CCTTCATACCGAAATAGAATCTGGAGATATTCTTGTTTGCAACGGAGAACTTAACTCGGTAGTCGCCTGTAAAGGAAGCTTCGGAAAGCATAACGCCGTCGCCGCTTGCAACGCCGTCAGCTACGGTTATGCCAAAGGACTTGAACTGTGTATCGCCCAGCTTTGCGGTTTCCGTAAGGGTGGGGATAACATCGTCTCTGATAACGGTAACCTTGAAGTTATCAAAGCTACCGGAATTTGCACAGCTCATAAAAAGACCCGTGGTGGAAGTAATGGTGTTGTAAATATCCTTCTCATGGTCTCCGGGCTCGTAACGGAATTCCTGATAAAGGGTCTTTCCGTCAAGGGAGGTTATGCGGTACGTAAGGGCACCCTTATATACCTTAACGGACATATGGCAGTTTCCGTCGGGAACGGGGGTGGAGGCGGGAGCAAATTTGTCTCCGAGGCCGTCATAATCAAAGTACATTATCTGGGTCGTTTTGCCGTTTGAAGCTGTGGTGCAGACATATCCCGAGAACTGGGAGGGCACCTTGGAAAGGTTGGGCTTTGTAGCGCCGATAAGTATACCGCCCATATTGTTAAAGCCGATACAGTCAACCTCAACAAGATAGTCAAGGCCCTTGTATTCGTCGGGCAGCTTGAAGGAAATGTAAGCCGAGGTGGTGCTTGCGCCAACTGCTTTTAAAACACCGTTCTCGACCTTCATTGTGCCGCGCATAGTGAAGGCAGAAAGGTCGGTGCTTGAAAAATCGTTTTCGTAAATAACGACATCGTTTTGCAGAACCACGTCATCCTTGGGCGTTTCGGTGTTATCATCGGTGGTGACAACATCGGCGGTAACAATGTCGGTAGTTACAACGTCGGTGGTAACAACGTCGGTAGTGACAATGTCGGTAGTGACAACGTCGGTAGTGACAACGTCGGTGGTAACTGCATCTGTAGTAACCGAGTCGGTGGTGCTTACGTCCGTTGTGTCGGTTACTGCGTCAGGCGGAGTGTTAGTGCATGCCGTAGTAAAGAGACACACTAAAGCAAGAAAAACGGTAAGTGCCTTTTTCATATACTTGCTCCTGTTTATGTAGTTTGAAGTACAGATATATAAACATTATACATTACCGGATAATCTTCTGGCAACTGTCATATCAACCAAATTGCCGATATGAAAATTGTTACAAATGGTTCCCATTTTCATTTAAAGCAACAAATTTTGATAAATAACGAAGCGCATATTGCATAAACGAATGTTTTGTGTTAAAATTCCATTCAATGAACTTAGAAGGTGCGTTATGAATAAACAAAAAGACCTTGCGCTTCGTATGGTGCAGGGATCCCTTCCAAAGGAAATATTACTGTTCAGCCTGCCGTTAATGCTTTCAAATCTTCTGCAGGTCCTTTTCAATATGGCGGATATTGCCGTGGTTGGGCGTTTTTCGGGCTCTATTGCGCTTGGCGCGGTTGGAAGTACCGCAACGGCGGTAACGCTGTTTACGGGAGTTCTCATAGGTGTGGGCGGCGGTATCAACGTGCTTGTGGCGCGGTATTGCGGTGCGGGAGAAACGGAAAAGATGCGCCGTACGATCCACAGCTCCTTGATAATATCGCTTGCTATCGGTGTTTTGTTTCTGCTTTTCGGGCTTTTTGGCTCGCGCCCGCTGCTTGAAATTTTAAATACCAAGGATGAGCTTATAGACGGCGCTGCACTTTATATGCGCATATATTTCCTCGGTATGCCTGCGCTTGCACTCTTTAATTTCGGCAGTGCGGTTTACGGTGCAGTTGGAGATACAAAGCGCCCTATGTACTACCTGCTGTTTGCGGGAATTCTTAACGTAGCGCTCAATCTCCTCTTTGTTATCGTGCTTGGAATGAGCGTTGCGGGTGTTGCGGTTGCCAGTGTTATTTCGCAATATTTGTCTGCTTTTCTTGTTCTTGTCTCGCTTGTAAAAAGCAGGGAAGTCTTCAGAGTTTCTTTACGCGAGGTGCGTTTTTACGGAAGCGTCGGACTTGACGTTATTAAGCTTGGCATCCCCTCCGGAATGCAAAACGGCATTTTCTATCTTGCAAATCTCTTCATTCAGGCGGCGGTCAACAGCTTTGATACAGTGATGGTTGCGGGCAATTCCGCCGCTGTGAACTCCGACGGACTTGTGTTTGACCTTATGGCGGCTATTTATACCGCGTGCGGAAGCTTTATCGGCCAGAATTACGGTGCAGGTAAATATGAGCGTGTGAAGAGATCGTATCTTATCAGCCTTGCGTATTCTGCTGGGGTGGGGGCTGTCGTGGGTGGCGGACTCGTCCTTCTCGGACCGCAATTTTTGGCTTTGTTCACGGATGAGCCTGAGGTCGTACGCGCGGGTATGTACCGCCTGACTATAATGGGGCTTGGGTATTGGATATCCGCGTTTATGGACTGTGCTATCGCCGCCTCGCGCGGGCTCGGAAAAAGCGTCGTGCCCACTGTTATCGTCCTTCTCGGCTCCTGTGTTTTCCGCATAATTTGGATAGAGACGGTGTTTGCTTATTTCGGTACGGTTCCCTCGCTCTATTTGCTTTACATATTTTCGTGGACCATTACGGCAGTAATGGAAAATATTTATTTCGTTTACGTTTACAGAAGGGCCGTGCCTGTCACGGCAGGGTGCAAAAATGCTTGACGATTCCAAATACAAATCACCTTATTACGGGCTTTGGCTCGTTTTGCTTGTAATGATAGGAATTCCGTTTCTATTTTACGGCATACTTTACGGTTTGTTCGATGATTTTCAAAACGAATCTGCCGCCGTAAACGAAGCAAGCGCGAGGGCGCTGGGATTCTCTGTAGGGACTGCCTTCCACCTATCCTTCCTAGCCGGGGGAGCGTTTTCAAAGCATATTGCGGCAGTCGGAAGAAGAGTGGTCAATTTTTTCGGCAATCTGAAGGTTTCTGTAGGATTTGCATTTCAGTGCTATTTTGAGGACATCAAAAGTGACGGTGCCGTATTTTTGATTGTATTTGCGGTTATGGCCGCCTGCGCGTACGTTGCGTATACAGGGCTAAGGGATTTTTTTGTTCTGTGGGTGCATTGAGTTGTCAAGGAAGTAAAAAGCTCGCTTTTTACTTCCTTTTGTTCTTTTTGTGTTATAAGTTGTACAGTTTCTCCCTAAATACCATTAATTTGCTGAAGTTTTTTGCGCCTTTGTCTTTACTTTTTCTATTATTAGTTATATAATAAATTGAATATGCGTTTTGCGCCGATACGGCGGTAATACTTAGCCTGCCGTGAAAGGATGAAATATGAGTTTAGTTGAAAGAAGCATTCCGTTCAGCCCGCCCGATATAAGCGAGCTTGAGATAAACGAAGTAGCTGAGGCGCTTCGGTCCGGATGGATAACCACAGGTCCGCGTACAAAAAAGCTTGAAGCAAATATAGCAGAGTGGATCGGCTCACCGAAGTGTGTATGTCTCAACTCGCAGACTGCTTGTGCTGAAATGGCTCTTCATGTTATGGGGATCGGCGCAGGCGATGAAGTTATCACTTGTGCTTACACTTATACCGCCTCTGCTTCTGTTATTGCTCACGTCGGGGCAAAGATCGTGCTGATAGACACGCAAAAGGATAGCCTTGAAATGGATTACGATGCGCTTGAAGCCGCCATCAGTGAAAACACAAAGGCCATCATTCCCGTAGATATTGCCGGTATACCTTGTGATTACGATAGGATATTTGACATTGTCGAGCGTAAAAGGAATATCTTCAAGCCAAACGGAGAGCTTCAGACTGCTATGGGCAGGGTTGCTGTTCTTGCCGATACCGCGCATGCCTTCGGTGCGAAATTGCACGGGCAGATGATAGGCTCGGTTGCGGATTTTTCTTCCTTCAGCTTTCACGCGGTAAAGAATTTCACCACGGCAGAGGGCGGTGCACTTACATGGCGTACCATACCCGGGATTTCCGATGAGGATATCTACAAAAAACTCCAGCTGCTTTCGCTTCACGGTCAGTCGAAGGATGCGCTGGCTAAGACTCAGCTTGGTGCGTGGGAGTATGATATTGTCGGTACCTATTACAAATGCAATATGACCGACGTTGCAGCCGCAATAGGACTGAAGCAATTCGAGCGTTACCCCGAAATGCTTGCGCGGAGAAAAGAGATCATCGAAAAGTACGATTCTGTGCTGACACCTCTCGGCATAGAAACGCTTGCACATTACACGGATGCGTGGGAATCATCGGGACATTTGTATTTGACGCGTGTTCCGGGAATAACCGAGAAGCAGCGAAACGAAATAATTGTAAAAATGGCGGAGAGGGGAATTGCCTGCAACGTGCATTATAAACCTCTTCCCATGCACACCGCATACAAAAATCTCGGTTTTGATATAAAAGACTATCCTAATGCCTATGCTCACTACGCAAACGAGATAACCCTTCCGCTGCATACGAACCTTACGGATGATGACGTTGCTTATGTTGCGGAAAATTATTGCCGTATTGTTGGAGAATACATAAAATGATCCTGAAAAAATGGGAAGAGCTTCCCGAAGAAATGAAAACGGCAGAGGTTAGAAAATATTACGATATACTTTGCCGTAAGCGTTTTTCCCTGTTTTTGAAAAGGGTGTTCGACGTAGTTGTTTCGGGAATTATGCTTGTTGTTTTGCTGCCGCTGTTCGCGGTCTTGGCGATCGCGATCAAGATAGACAGCAGAGGCCCTGTTTTCTACCGTCAGATCAGAGTAACGCAATATAACAAGACCTTCCGTATCTTTAAGTTCCGTTCTATGGTTCAGAATGCAGATAAAGGCTCGCAGGTCACGGTAAGCGGAGACAGCCGCGTCACCCGCGTTGGAAGATTTGTCCGTAAATGCCGCTTGGATGAAATAAGCCAGCTTATCGACGTTTTTCGAGGTAAGATGACCTTTGTGGGAACGCGCCCCGAGGTTCCTAAATTTACGGAGCATTACACTCCCGAGATGATGGCAACATTACTTCTTCCCGCCGGCGTAACAAGCCTTGCCAGTATTTACTACAAGGACGAGGCAGAGCTGCTTGATAAAGCGGAGGACACGGACCGTGTGTATATCGAGACGATTCTTCCCGCAAAAATGTACTATAACCTCAAGGCTATTGAATCGTTCAGCTTTTTTGGCGACATCAAGGTTATGTTTATGACGGTGTTTGCGGTGCTGGGAAAAGAATACAAGGGAGATTACGAGGAAGTATTGGCAAAAAGCAAAGAACAGATTGGTGAGGAAACTAAAGTATGACTGAAAAATTAGTCTCTATAATTACGCCCACATATAACTGTGCAAGATTCATTGCAAGAACTCTTGATTCTGTACAAGCACAAACGTATCAGAATTGGGAAATGATTATTGTAGATGACCGTTCGCAAGATAATACAAAAGAAATAGTCGAAGAGTATATGAAGAATGATTCCCGTATTCATTATCATTTGCTTGAGGTTAATTCAGGGGCTGCGGTTGCAAGAACTACAGCGATGAAATTGGCAAAAGGGTCTTATATGGCGTTTCTGGATAGTGACGATATTTGGATGCCTGATAAGCTGGAACGCCAAATCAAGTGGATGAATGATAACGGATATGCTTTTTCCTGTACTGCGTACGAGCAGATCGACGAAGATGATAATCTACTGGGTCGCATCATTAAAACCATCAAAAAAACAGATTACAATCGGCTGTTGTTAGATTGTCCCGTAGGTAATTCAACCGTTGTGTATGATGTTGAAAAAATGGGAAAATTCGAGGTTCCTAATATCAGGAAGAGAAATGACGATGCTCTGTGGCTCCAAATGCTGAAAAAAGAAAAGTATATTTGGGGTATGTCGGATGTGTTGATGAAGTATCGCATTCGGAAAAACTCTATTTCAAGTAATAAGCTTAAGGTGATCAAATACCATTGGATTTTGTATCGCGAGATTGAGCATCTAAGTGTGCTTCGCTCCGCTTTTCATATTTTCTGGTGGTGTGTGATAAAAGTCTTAAAAATAAAATGAACGAGGTAATAAGAATGTCTCTTTATGATCGTATAATCGCAAAAGAAGAAAAACTCTCTCTCGTCGGTCTCGGATACGTTGGTATGCCCATTGCGGTTGCTTTTGCAAACAAGGGTGTTGACGTTATCGGCTTTGATCTTAACAAAGCAAAGATAGAGCTTTATAAGAGCGGAGTTGACCCCACTAAGGAGGTTGGCGACGAGGCGATAAAGAACACCAAGGTTTTCTTTACGTCGGACGAGAAGGATCTGCGCCAGGCGAAGTTCCACATCGTTGCGGTTCCTACCCCCGTAAATACCGACCATACTCCCGACCTTACTCCCGTAATCGGAGCATCCGAGATCGTAGGCAGAAATCTTACGAAGGGTTCTTACGTTGTGTTTGAATCTACTGTATATCCCGGATGCACAGAGGATGTTTGTATTCCGATTCTGGAGCGCGAGTCCGGACTTAAATGCGGCGAGGATTTCAAGGTTGGTTATTCTCCCGAAAGAATCAACCCCGGTGACAAAGTACATAGACTTGAGAACATCAAAAAGATAGTATCCGGCTGTGATGAGGAGTCTTTGCAGATTATCAAAGCAGTTTACGATATTGTTATCGAGGTCGGTACTCATCCCGTAAGCAATCTCAGAACTGCAGAGGCTGTAAAGGTAGTAGAAAACAGCCAGCGTGATATTAACATAGCATTCATGAACGAGCTTGCTATGGCTTTCGATAAGATGGATATCGATACCAACGAGGTTGTTGACGGAATGAACACCAAGTGGAATGCACTTGGATTCCGTCCCGGTCTTGTTGGCGGACATTGCATTGGTGTTGACCCCTATTACTTTACCTATCAGGCAGAGAAGCTAGGCTATCACAGCCAGATAATTCTCAACGGCCGAATCGTCAATGACAGTATGGGTAAGTTTGTTGCCGATGCTGCCATCAAAAATATGATAGCAGTAGGACAGGCTCCCAAAAAATCCAAGGTGGTTATTCTGGGTCTTACCTTTAAGGAGAACTGCCCCGATACTAGAAACAGCAAAGTCGATGATATTATCAAGCGCCTTGCTGAGTACGAGATCACTCCCGTTGTTGTCGATCCTTGGGCAAGCGAGAGGGACGCAATGCACGAGTACGGTGTTACTCTGACCGCTCTTGAGGACGTGAATGATGCGGATTGCGTTATCGTTGCCGTTGCTCACAATGAATTCAAGGCGCTTGCGCTTGATGATATCAAAAAGCTTTTCAAAGAATCCGACGATTCCGAAAAGGTTCTTATAGACGTTAAGGGACTTTACAAGGTTGCCGATCTCAAGGCAAGCGGAATGAAGTACTGGAGACTGTAACGAGGATAAAGTATGCGTGTATTACATATCAACTGCAACTATACAGGGACTGCATTGCATCAGCTTATGATAGAAAATTTAGATGAGCGCGGGTATGATAACTGTGTGTTTGTTCCAACACATGATAAAAGCATATCTGTTATCACTCCCAACGAAAATGTGATCGTCTCTGAATGCTTCAAAAAATGGGATAGAGTTTGTTTTGATTATAAGCAAAGAAAAATTTTTGGAGCGGTCGAAAAAAGCTGCAGTGTAAAAGATTTTGATGTAATACACGCATATACGCTTTTCACGGACGGAAACTGCGCAAGATTGCTGTCTGAAAAGTATGGCATCCCTTATGTTGTAGCTGTAAGAAATACAGACGTAAACAGCTTCTTTCGTTTCAGACCGCATTTGAGAAAACGCGGTGTGAAGAATATGCTGAAGGCAAATGCTGTGTTTTTTCTGTCCGAGGCTTACAGACGGCAGGTTTTTGATAAATTCGTTCCGCGAAAATATCATCAAGAGCTGATGGAAAAAACATATATCGTTCCAAACGGTATTGATGATTTTTGGTTTGCTAATCCACCGGAAAGCAAAAATATAATAGACGGCAATATTAAGCTGATCTATGCCGGAAGAATAGACCGCAACAAAAATATTCCCACCATTCAAAAAGCCATGAATATCTTGCGCGGGAAAGGATACGATATTTCCCTTACCGTTGTAGGCAAAGTGGCGGATCAAAAGCTGTTTGCTGAAGTTCAGAAAGATCCGTATACGGTTTGTGTACCCGCTCAGCCAAAAGAAGAATTGATCAAGCTGTACAGGCAGAATAATATTTTTATAATGCCTTCTTTTACCGAATCTTTCGGATTGGTTTATGTTGAAGCGATGAGTCAGGGCCTGCCTGTCGTTTATTCTGAGGGGCAAGGGTTTGATAATCAGTTCCCCGAAGGGACTGTGGGTTATCATGTTTCTGCATATGACGACGCGGATGTAGCAGACGGTATCGAAAAGATAATTAATAATTTCAGCAATATAACTGCAAATACCGTTTCTTCTTCAAGGGTGTTTAACTGGAAAGAGATAACTGCAGCTTACGACGGAATATATAGGGCTATTTTTAGAGATAACGGAGATTGATCCATGGTAAGAAAGTGTTTGTTTTCTTATTTCATAACGGAAACAGAAGCTGTCATTCCCGAACTGCCGATAAAAGAAGAATTTGGAAAATATAAAGTTTTTGTTGACGGCAACACTCCGTTTTCCTATGCTTCCAATGGTGATGTTGAGTGCATTGTTTACGGATACGCAGTAAACGTTGTGACGGGAGAAGAAGACACTGTTGCCGATACTATCGTCAAGAATTGCAAGAGCATTGCCGATGCGGTAGATTACGAAAAGTATCTCGGCGGCAAATACGTGCTGTTTTTCAAAATTGAAGAGCAGTATTACGTTCAAGGCGATGCCACCTGCAGTATTCCGGTTTTTTATGATACCGATGATGGTTTTATCTCTTCAAGCAACTACCAATACATTGTAAATGCAAAACAATACTGTGCGGACGGTGAGTTTGATCTGATAAGAAAAAGCGGTGATATTTCCCAGGCGATGCCTTACGATATTACTCCTTGCAAGCAGATCAAACAGCTTATTCCCAACCATTACCTTTCGGTTAATGACCGATCTGCCGTGCGTTTTGTGAATTTTGGAAATGTGCAGAAACCGATTTCCGTGGATGAGGCAACCGAAATTGCAGAGCCAATGATCAAGAAACTGCTTGCCTGCTATTTGCGGAATTTCAAGATATACTGCCCCATAACCTCTGGGCGCGACAGCAGAGTGGTGCTCGCTTTTTTGGCTGAAAGCGGAGCGGATTTCAGTTGCTATACCATCAAGCATCCGGAACACAGCGACAATGCTCAGGATATAGTTATTCCTGCGGAGCTTTGCCGCAGCATCGGTGTGGAACACAGGTTGGTTGAGGATGTGAATGTTGACGAAGGACTGATATCTGAGATAGACCGTGTGTTGGGAAAAGATAATTACTCAAAGAGAACATTGCGAATAGCAATGACCGTAAACGAGTATTTTGGTGACGGAGCAATAATTAACGGAGATATCATAGGCCAGGTCGGTAAATGCTCGCTTCACCGTGATATTCCCCGAATATTTGCTACACCGTCCTATTTTCGCTGTAAGCTTCATAATTACAGCAACGGTGCAAAAAAACAGTTAAAATTGTGGCTTGACGAGATAAAAGCGAGCGGAGAAAAGGTAAATACCTTTGATCTGTTTTCTATCGAGAATCGCATGGGGCGTTGGGCCGGCCAGGAAAATTTGATGTACAACACCGTTTCCCAAGTGTATTTAAACATATTTAACTCCAGAAGTATCATTTACACCTGGACTGCGGTTGATAGGAAAATAAGAAAAAAATCATTGCTTCATTTAGGCTTAATAAATAAAACTTACGGAGCATTAACGGAGATCCCCTTTGAGAAGGACGAGAGTATTGTCTTCAGGATCTCAAAGTCTACGGGGATAGCATATTTGTTATCGTCTTATGCAAAGTTCTACATCGAGAAAACAAGGTTCGAAAAAGGGAGAAAGTAATGCGAAAGCTGATAATTACCGCTGACGATTACGGTATGTCAAGAGCAGTCAATGATGCGATTGATGCCGGCATAAATGCGGGGCTTATAACGTCAACAAACGTAATGACAAATATGCCTTTTTACAAAGAGGCAGTAAAGCTAAAAGGCATAGAAGGCATTTCTGTTGGTATACATTGGGTTTTGGCATGCGGCAAGCCAATTCTGCCGGCGAGCGAGATTCCAACGTTAGTTGCCGCCAACGGAGAGTTTTATCCTTATGCGGAATTCAGAAAAAGACTGAGAAAAAAGCTTATCTCCTTTAGTGATATAAAAAAAGAGCTTATCGCTCAATATAACCTTTATTACGAGTTGATGGGACAGCCTGATTATTGGAATACCCACCAGAACACACACGTTGACTTTGGCATTTACCGTTTGTTTGTAGATACTGCAGCTGAGCTGGGAATCAACAAAATGAGAAGCCATCAGCGGATATATGTTAAAGGAAGCGACAATTCTAAAAAAATGCCCTTGATTTGGAGAGTGGCAGAGCCGATAAAATCAAAGATGCTTGATCTATGGCAGCATAATGCTCATAAAAAGGGAATCTCTTCTCCCGAGGGGCTTATAGTGTGCCTCAATGGGAACGACATCAACAAGCTGGAGCATGTCTTCTCGCATATTGAGTGGAATAAGAAACAAATCGGGGAATATGTTATCCATCCCGCTACCGAGAATGATTCGCCTTACTTTGGCAAGATCGTCGAGCAAAGAATTCGTGAATTTGAAATGTTTACTTCGGAAAACACAAAAAAGCTCATTTGCAATTCCGATATTGAGCTTGTATCTTATGAGGGATTGAAATAATATGGCAAGGATATTGATCGTAGATAAATCTTTCGCCGTGGGCGGTATTCAAACGTCTCTCATCAATATGGTGAAGGAACTCAAAAACAAGCATGAGATCGATGTTCTGATGTTCCATAACGGCGGAATACTCAAAAGCCGTTTCCCCGAGGACGTGAATATAATAGAGCCGTGCTTTTTGATGCAGCTTCACGGTATGACGGCGGCTGATGCCAAGAAAAAGGGAATATTGACGTACGGCATGAGGATAGTAACCGGCATTTTCGACCGTTTATTTACGAATCGTTTTTCCATTTGGTTTGCTTTATTGTTTCAAAAGAAGCTGAGGGGATATGATGTTGCTATCGCCTTTCATCAGGAGGATTCCCCGCGTGCCACGGTTTCCGGTTTTTATCGCTTTGTAAGCAAGAAGACAGATGCACCTGTCAAAATCGGCTGGATCCACTACGTGCCGGGTACAGTTTCCTTTGACGACAGAAAAAACGTCAAGTATATGGCGAAAATGGATAAGCTGGTTTGCGTGTCCGGTGCTACGGCTGAGCATTTTGCTTCAACGCATCCCGTGCTTGCCGATAAGATCGGTTATTGCTATAATTTCCAAGATATCGAAAGAATCAAGATTCTCTCGAGGAGCGAACCCACTGTTAAATTTGATAAGAGCAAGTTTAATTGCTTCAGCGCAAACCGTTTGACAGCGCAAAAGGCGGTACCGCGTGCAATTAAAGCATTTGCATCTGTGCTGAAGGAAAACCCCGATGTCGTTTGGTATATTGCAGGCGACGGCAGCGATAGGGCCGAGTGTGAGCGCTTAATTCTGGAAAACGGCCTTAGCGAGCAGATCATACTGTTGGGCGCATTGGATAATCCCTATCCGTATATGAGACAGTGCGATCTGTATATTTTGCCATCCGTGTCAGAGGCTGCACCTATGGTGTACGGAGAGGCGATGATCTGTAAGGCACCAATTTTTACATCCAATACCCTTTCTACCGCTGAAATGGTGCCGGAGGAGCTCGGTTTGATTTGCGAAAACAGCGAAGAGGGGCTTCGCAACGGCTTAGAAAAGTTACTTTCTAACAGAGAAATTTTGAAAGCATACAAGCAAAATTTTGACACATACAATTACACCAATAGCCGCAGTGTAGAGAAGGTCGAGACACTTATCGGCAAATAAGTAAAAGGTGGTCGGGAGAATTAATGAAGATATTAAAAAAGATCTATAAAATCTTCAGGCGAGGTGCATACACACCTGATGAACTGAGAAATTACGGTGTTAAGGTTGGCGAAAATTGTGTAATTTGGACGCGAGATATCGATATTAACCATGGTTTTTTGATTACCATCGGAAATAATGTTACATTGTCAAATGCAAAAATACTGGC
>JAZQFL010000055.1:0-2443 GCA_045539485.1 Eubacteriales bacterium | reverse complement strand
GCTTTCTTTTATACAGCTTTATATTGTCAAATCCGCCCTTGCCTCCGTCGTTGTATATCCGCACACCTATCATTCCCTCTCGGTTCGGCGTGAGATCGTATTTTTTATTGTCTCCCTTTATATACTCACAGCGGTATATCTCCTTGCCCGAGTTCTTGTCGGTCAGGGTGTATATTATATAATTTCCGCTTGAGCGCACCCGCAGGTGAAGGTCTGCCCCCGGGCTTGTTACGTCGCTCGGGCTGACCATGAAGTTGCCGCTCCATTTGCCGTCGTTGGTTGCAACGCCAAGTGCCCCTACACCGCCGTCCTTGCCTATATACGCCATATAACCGCAAAAGCCGTCTGTGGTATTTTTAATCTTTTCTCCGTTACAAAGAAAAACAAGCCCGCCTCCGCCGATGTGACCGACAAAGTCCGCCTCATAAACAAAATCGGAGAATTCACCGACCTTAAAAAGCACCGTGCTGTATCCGCCGGTTCTGCCCGCTTCCGCACGCAGCATTCCATCCTTTATCTCCATTTTTCCGCCAAGTGTAATAATATCATCGGCAGAAGCAGAGGAAAAATCATTTTCATACACTGTCTCGTAAGTCATATCCCCTCCAAAAGGCAAAGAAGAGCTCTGCTCCTCCCCCGACGGCGTTTCTTCGGGCAGCGTCTGCAAAGGCTCGCTTGTGCCCGCAGTTCTACCGCATCCCGAAAGCATCACCGCACCGAGCAAAAGCGCAGCTATTGCTTTTTTCTTCATACGATCACCTCTTTCAACTACTATAATAACAAACCTCCGCAAAAAAAGCAACAGAAAACGCGCGTCAATAAGTAACGCGCGCTTTTTGTTATGATCATTTTTCTCTGTTGCTGAGGGTGATCTGCGGGAAAGGAACGACGATACCGCTCTTGCGGAATGCTGCGTTCACCTGCTCGTTCACAGCAAAGGTGGTGTCCCAGTAATCCTCTGATTTGACCCAGAATCTGAGAACGAGATCGATCGACGAATCCCCGAGCGCCCCCACCTTACATACGATAGGCTGATCGGGAAGAAGCGTGCTCTGATTCTTTGCTATTAGCTCAAGGATCTCCTTAGCTTTCGTTATATTCGTATCGTAATCGACAGCAAAAGTAAAATCAACTCGTCTGATATTCTTTTCGGAATAATTGATGATAGAAGCGTTGGTAAGAGTTCCGTTAGGAATAGAGATAACCTTGTTATCGGGAGTCACAAGCTTGGTATGGAATATTGCAATAGACTCTACCGTACCGCTGTCGGTGTGCGTGTCTATGTAGTCACCGACCTTGAAGGGCTTGAACACGAGAATGATAAATCCGCCTGCAAAGTTCGAAAGCGCACCCTGAAAAGCAAGACCGAAAGTAAGTCCTATCGATGCAAGTGCGGTCACACCTGCACTCAGATTAATTCCCGTTACGGAAACGACCGAAACTATAACGAGCGCCTTTAGTATGATCTCGACAAAGCTGCCGACAAAGGTCTGTATTCCCTCGTCCAGTTTTTTGAAGGGCTTTGATTTTTTTACAAGCTTGACCACCAATTTCGCAAGCTTCCAGCCGATAACGAATACCAGCACGCCCTTAACGAGGGAAAATACTATGCTGACAAGATTAGTCAAAAGATAATCAATGATACTCTGAAAAACTTCCATGTAACTTCTCCTGTTTAATTATTAAAAAATGACCTTTCCATTATATACAGGACACAGAGCCGTGTCAAGGGTCTGCACGATTTGTTTACAAACCAATCACACTTATCTGCGGTAAACAACACGCCCTCCGCACACGGTCATTTTGCAAATATACCCCTGCTCTCCCGCAATAATGTTATTTTCATTCTGCAAAAAAGCATAGGGGGCATCCGTCCATTCAAGCACGGCTACATCCGCTCGTCTGCCAACCTCAAGCTTGCCCCACTCGGCTTGCTTCCCTATTGCGCGTGCGGCGTTCTCTCCTACCATACGGAGAATATCCTTCTCGCACGCTCCTGCGTTTTTCATTATGCTCATGCATCCGAGAAGCCCGTATATGCCGCCTCTCGTAAATGCGCTGAGATTGGTGATGTCTGTGCTTATCGTATCGGGGAGCTGACCGCACTTCACCGCACGCTCGAGCACTCTGAAATCGGTATGAACATGCCCTGCCATTCCAAGGTCAAGTATTATCCCCTTTTCCCTAGCTAAGCGGAAAGCGGCATACCCGTTCTCCTCGCAGCCATTCTCCCCGCCGTGATAAATATGGGTAAGAATATCTCCCTCCGAGAGGGTGTCGATTATCTCATACATGGGGACGGGAGAATGCGAGCAATGCACCATGACCTTGAGTCCGCGCGCTCTTGCAAAATCACATATCTGCCGAAGCGGCTCGATGCTGTGCACCTGCCCTCCCGTAGTATCGAAATACAGCTTAACACCTACAGCACGCTCTCCGTATG
>JAZQFL010000054.1:0-12105 GCA_045539485.1 Eubacteriales bacterium | reverse complement strand
AAGACCGCTTGGCCTCCGACTTGGAAGAGAGAGTACTTTGTTTACACATCACCGGATTATTAAGGCAATACGCATACAAGTTGATTCCGCCAAGAGATGCGGGGTCAAGGTACTGCACGTCATCTGCATTAATAAATCTTCCGGTTTCGGGGTCGTAGTATCGGCTATTAAGATAGTAAAGACCTGTTTCGGTATCGTAGTAATAACTGCGGTAACGGAAGGGGTTCAGAGTGCCGATGTTTTCTGCGGAACGGTCAATAGCCGTTACCTTACCCCAGGCATCGTATGCATACTTTGCAACGAGATTGCCGTCGGAGTCATAGATTTCAATTACGTCACCCTGCAGATTCTTACGGTAGTAGTAATCGGTTCCGTTGTAGTTGAAGCCCACAACACCATTAGTACCGTAATAGTAAGTGATGCTTCTTGAGCATCCGTCAGACTCATAAAGTATCTTGTTACCGTCAAGAACGTAGGTAATGTTGTTCTTCTTGGTACGTATACCGTCAGCTCCGTACTCGAAGGTGTTAGTGCCGTAGCTTGCAAGCCTGCGAACGTGAGTCCAGGTAAGGTCGTTACCCTTATACGTAGTAGGATTGCCTATAGCGTCATACTTGATCTCTAACCCGTTGAAGGAAGTAAGCTGATCCTTCCAGCCGGATTCGGAATAAGTGTAAGTCTGAGATGTCTGAGCTTCGCTCGGTATCGGGAGCAAGGAATAACCGTATATTATCTTTCCGGTAATATTGCCGCCAATGTCGTAAATATGGAGATACGTCTTATCAGCCGGCTTGTTATCCTCGCGGACAAGGCGGTTGAGGCTATCATAGAAATATCTGGCGATCAGTTCTCCGTCTTTGCTTACGGTTTCGATATTTCCGGCCTTGTCATAGGTATATGACAAAGCTCCAACGCTGTTACCGCATACCGTGGTTGTGAGATCTGTTACGTAGTCGCAGGTGCACGGCAAATTTTCCTCATCGGTGACTGAGGTATAGTATGCATAGCTGTCACTGATAAGCGGAGTGTCGTTTGCGAGAGTAAGCGTACGTGTTGCGGTGCGGCGCAGACCGTCGGTTGTAATTCTGTCCGTAAACTTGCCGGCAAGGGAAATACCTATTACGTTATCGTCGGGATATACAGCTCCGCCGGAGTTGGTCTCATAAATGGGCGAGTAGGTATGACCTACGTCGCCGTAATTTTTAGAGACAAGTCTTTTCGCGTTATCGTAGTTGTACTCATCCAACGAAATGCGAGAGCCGGTTTCCGTATTGATCTTTTCTACAGAGCTGATGCTGCCGTCTGCATTGTACGTATAATTATACATGATGTTGGTGAGCTTGTCAACAACGTACTTTACTCTGCCGAGATTGTCATAATCTGTTGTAGCTACAGTATGCTGAATTCCGTTCTCATCATCATACAGCCTTATTATAGGGTTGCCTCTTTTATCGGAAAGAACGTATTCTGCCTCTCCGGTTCCGTAGAAGGTATGATCAGCATCAATACTCGGTCCAATCATATACGATTTTGTAAACAGAGTTTCATTGCCGGCACTTACCGAAGCTGTTCTGCCAAGCTCGTCATATCCGAATTTGTAATCAAATCCGTTGTGAGACACGCTTGTAAGATAGCCGTTGGTATATCCGAACGTATTCTCAAAAGTGCCGTTGTTCGAAGTAGTAGCAGACAGCTTTAGCAGATTACCGGTATCGGAATCATAATCGTAATCATATCGCTGACCGTTTGGAGCAATATAATAATCCAGCTGACCAAGGGTCTCGTCGTATTCATAAGAAGTCGTCAACTTCTCGCCGTTTCGCTTGTATCTCGGGTCTGTTTCGCTTTCAGGATAGTATTTGCCATCCTCGTATACTCGCTTTGTATACCTTACGTGACTGCTGTAGTCCGAGGGACTTGTATATGTTTCTATAATTCTTCCAAATTTATCGTACACATAATCGTGTATATTACCGTATTTGTCTTTTGCTTGATACAAATTATGATTGCTATACAAGTAGCTACTTACAAACTGTACGGAGTCTTCGTTGCGCTCAACCACCTTAACAAGGTCATAGCTATCATCGTAATACTCCTCTCTGAATTTATTTCCTTCGATAACGTGCACTCGCTTGATAATTGTCTTCGGCTTATCTAAAACAGTGATCTCCCAAGAGTCGCTGTCAGATGCGGTTCCATCATTAATAAGAGTATATCTTTCCGTACCGTCAATGGCTATAAGCATCGGATCAGAGAAGATACAGGTACCAATGTTACCGGAGTAATCAAGCACGTACTCTATCTTGCTGTAGTTCGGAGTCGTTCCGATGGGAATAGCCGCATACTGCCACTCGCCGTCTCTGCTCGGGTCGAATTTTGCTTCATATACCGTCGGCTCTTTGCTCTGGCTGGGCGGATATGTAATGACCTTCAGCGCAAACTGAACGCGCTCATCCTCTACGGTGTTGATCGCACCGCTTGCTTTAGCCCAAACGGAAGCAACGAATACATTGCCTTCAAGATCTGAAAAGTCCGTTACAGTCTGTATGAGCTTATTTTCCCCCGTAGGTTCATTAGAGATGAAGCGGTAAGAGTTTTTGCCGTCAACAAGTCTTTCTGTTACCACGCCCGAGCTGCCCGTTCCGTTTTCGGAAACAGTCCAACCGGAGGAGGAAGAAAACTCGTTGTTTGTCAGCCTGTTTGTTGCCTGAGAAGCATTCGCGGTAACGTAAGCGGAAGCGCCGACAAGTCTGCCTGTGGTCTTTTCCTTCGTGTTCGGGTCTAACTTATCTGTGTAGCCCGTAACGCTTGAAAGCGTTACCTCGGTTCTCTCCTCAATTGGCAATATAGAAGAATCTTCGTATGCAAACAGCTCTCTGCCTTCACTGTCAAGGTTATACACTATGCGGGTTCCCTTGATCATATCGGTAAGAGACGCAGTGTTCAAACCGTAAGCAAGCGCTATGTTGCTTGCGATAGGATTATCATCGGACTTAACTACACTCTGGTCCGAAACAGTCTTCGTTCCGTACACACTCATTCCGCTGACTTTGCCGTCATCATCATACTGAATGCTTGTGGTAATACCGGTAATATCCGTTATGCTGCTCAGTCTTCCGTTGGTATCATAACCGAACTGTGACTCAAGAGGATTTGTGTTGCCGTTGACAAAAGTCTCGGTAGGATATGAGACTTTCGCAAGCTTGTTCTCCAAATAACAGTAAGTTATCTTCTTTCCGTCATAATTGGTTATTTCAACCAGTCTGCCGTCAGTATCATAAGTAAAGAGGGCGGTGTGGCCGTGTTCAACGGTCTGTTCGGTTCCGTTCACAGACAGAATTGCTTCGTACACCTTAATTATTTTTCCGCTGAGATCGAATACTATTGTGTAGTGATTGCCGTTGCTGTCTCGCAGTCCGACCAGATTTCCGTCGGAGGTGAAGTACATCGTATTACCCTTGGTGTCAAACACGCGGCGCAAAGCTTCCTCTGGGATCAATTTGTTATCCTTTTTCTCTTCATCTTCGATATTCGTTGATATAATTCCAAGTCCGGCGATGTCAGTGACGTTGTCATTCTTATCTTTATTCAAACGATGTTCTCTGCCGTTGGCATCGGTATATATGTAAGAATCGTTTTCGTCATCTATCTGAACAAGCGACTGGTCAAGCGAGAGATGCCAGCCGTCTCCGTGGGCGCTCGGTATTCCCGCACGTGAAGGATCATAGCAGTGGGATATAGCAAGAGGCATTCCTTTAGATGTCAGCGTAGCATCGTGGTGAGCAAAGGAAAGCTTTCCGTCCATCAGTCTTACACTTCCGCTGCCGGCTCTGCCGCAATCGAAAACGTGGTGCTTCTGGTAGTCTACGTATACGTGGCTGTTATCGTACTCTACCTCAACCGTAACAGTCGCTTTTGCTCCGCCGGGGATGGTGGCGGTTACGGTTGCGGTGCCTGCACATATTCCCGTTACGGTGCCGTCATCGGATACGCTTATCTTGTCGGTATCCTCGGTGCTCCAGGTAATGGGCAGGTCCTGATTGTGGGACACGATCGCTGTAAGCTTGACGGTATTGCCGACTGTTACCTTCGCATTTGCGGGATAAGCGGAAACGGTGATATTCTCTCCGCAATCCTTACAATAATTATAACCTATGCAGAATCTGTCAGCCTTTGTAACATTCTTCTCACAAATAGGGCAAGCGGGCAGGTTTTTGTAGCACACACAGCAAACGTTTTCAATCGAGGATTCATTGCCGCAGCTGCACTCTCTTCCGCACTCGGTGCAGGTAAAATAAGTGGAATCCGATTCGGTGTCATCCGGCTCGGGGATGGGGTCGGCGTTGACGGTAACCGTTGCAGAATCACTTGCGCCGAGGGGAATGGAGGCGGTAACAATTGCGCTGCCTGCGCTTATTCCCGTAACGGTGCCGTCATCGGATACGCTTACTATGTCAGTATCCTCCGTGCTCCAGGTAACGGGCAGATCCTGACCGTCGGATACGGTTGCGGTAAGGGTAATGCTTTCGTCCTTTTCGACCGTTGCGGATGAGGGTGATACGGTCACGGTGATAGCGTTGCCGCAGGTCTCGCAGTAGTCGTAGTCGTCGTGGAAACTGTTTGCGGAGTATACCTTCACACCGCAAACGGGGCACTCGGGGAGTGCGTTGTAGCAGTCTTTGCAAACGCATTCATAGGACGATTCATTGCCGCAGTCGCACTCTCTGCCGCATATGAGGCACGTAAACACCTCCTCGGGAACAACGTTGATATACGCAACATCGCTTGCGCCGCCGGGGATAGTGGCTGTTACGGTCGCAGAGCCGGTCGCAAGACCTGTAACTGTTCCGTCATCGGACAAGCTGATCTTGTCCGTGTCCTCCGTGCTCCAGGTTACGGGCAGGTCCTGACCGCCCGATACGGTTGCGGTAAGGGAAATGCTTGCGTCCTTGTAGACAGCTGCTCGTGCGGGTGATACGGTCACGGTAAGTGCATTACCGCAGGCATCGCAGTAGTCATACTCGTCAAGGAATCTGTCGTAATCAATTACCTTCTTGCGGCAAATGGGGCAGTTGGGGAGCTCGTTGTAGCAATTGATGCAGACCTCCTCTATGGACGATTCGTAAGCACAGGGACAGGGGTATCCGCACTTGCAGCAAATGAAGCGGTTGTTGATCTTTGCATAGCAAGCGTTGCAGACCGTGTTCTCGGGGTCTACGTAATTCTGCTCGTTTACGCTGAACTCGCCCTCACAATGGCTGCAGATAAACTTGCCGGTGTGACCCGGTGTGGTCGTTTCGGTGTCACAGCAATCGTCGCAATCGCTTACACCGCCGTCACCGTAAAAATAGGTTTCTTCTTTGGAGATAAACCTCTCCATGGGGTTATTAATTTCATTTTTCATTTTGTTTTTTTAATTTCCTTTCGTTTTTTTGTGTTTTTCGTTTGTCCGGACAAACTCAAATCGCAGTCTTCCCCTTGACCACACCCACATAATAAAGCTTAACCCTGACAGATTTTGTCAGGGTTAAAATGTTTTTTGAGAAAATTTTGCATTTTATTTGTACTCAATCTCCATCATTTGCGGAAAAGCATAACAATCTCCCGTGGCAAGAAGCGCGCAGTCTGTTTTCGATCTGTTCAGGATCAGGATTCCCGCAGATTCCTTGCTTTTGTTCTTCAAACCTTCCGTTATTGCGCGGGTTATATCAAAGGTAACGTAGTTTGCTTTTGATATGCTCTTTTTTGCTATTGCATCCGGAACGTACGCAAGCTTGTTATTCCAATTGGAGCCGAAGCTGCAAAAGCGGGAAGGAAGCATAAAAGCCTCGAGATGCTCTCCGCTTCCGCTAAGTATGGGAATGTGCAATTTTGCGGAGAGAAGCTCTTTGCCGTTCAAATACTTCAAAAACCGCATATTTGCTTTAAGATACAGCCACTGCTCGCCGTATTCATCGGTCCTGCCCACAAACGCCGTTGCGCCGTATGCGTTATTTTGAGTTGCGGTTGCGCTCTCTACGGTGGTGTCTTGCATCAGCTTCGGCTCATACATATTTATCTCAAATACGTTGATATGCTCAACACTAAGCGATGAATAAAAGCATATATCCTGCTTATAAATGCTTGAGGATGCACTTTCAAGAATAAGCGGGCGGTAATGCATTCCGTCGGCAGATATTGAATACAGCGCCGCAACCGTCAGAGACGGGCGGAACGGCTTTTGCATAAAGGCAACGTATTTGTTGTTTTTCCGTATTGCCTCATTTGCTATATCAGTGGTTACGGTGATCTCCGTCTTTTCTCCCGGAGCGCATCTGCAAAAGAACACCGCCCCGTTTGGCGTGGCTTGGATATATGCTTTGCCGCCGCACAGCATTCCGTCAATTAAGCAGTGTGGCATTTCATCATTTTCAAAGCTTACCGACACAGCCCCCTGCTTACTCTCAAAAAACAGCTTGTTGTTGATTATTGCAACACGGCAGTTTGTTCCCAAGGCTGCCGGAGTATTATTTCTATCAACGGAAAACCTGCGCGTGGCCGTATCTCCGTTTTTGCCGCACAGCGGAATCCCGCACAGAGTATCGCAGAAGGTAGTTCCACTCTGCCTCTCAAGCAAATATCTGTTTTCTTTACTCGTTTCCTTCATATCGGCTACCCCGCAGTATCTTTCCGCTTCCGTTCTTCGGTAGTGCTTCTACAAGCTCAATATGGGCGGGAATTGCGTAAGAGGGAAGGCGGGCTGCGCAAAGCTCCTTAACCTCAGAAGCGTCGGTGAAATCCCCTGCGATCTTCAAACATATCTTTTCGCTATCGTCCGCGCATTTTTTGCCGTATGCCATAACCTCTCTTACTCTCGGGTCATCCGAGAGCGCATTTTCTATCTCCGCAGGATAAATGTTCATGCCTCCGCGGATGATCATATTATCGCTTCTGCCCTTTATGTAAAGGAGACCGTCCGAGTCCATATATGCCATATCTCCGGTGCACAACCAACCGTCCTTGAGAACCTTTTCGGTCTGCTCGGGTGCGTGATAATAGCCAAGCATAACGTTTTCGCCCTTTACCCACAGAATACCGTCCTCGTTACGTTTGGCTTCGTTTCCGTCGGCTTTTATTATTTTGACGCTAACGGAGTCAAGCGGAAGTCCCACGGAACCGGGATGCTCGTCAAAAAGCTCGGGCGGGAGATAACTTACTCTGGGACATGCTTCCGTAAGTCCGTAAACATGATATATCTTCACTCCATCAAAAGCTCTTGCTATCCGCTTGCCAAGCTCGTCGCTCATACACTCACCGCTTATGCAAACAGTTTTAAGTGAGGAGATATCATACCTCTCACGCAGACGTGCAAGAAGCGAGAATACCGTCGGAGTAGCGCACAGCACGGTTATCTTTTCTTTCTCGATGCAACGTAAAATTTCCGTTGCATCAAATCTGCCTGAGCAGAAGCGTATTTTTGCTCCTTTTACAAGTGCGGTAAGCAATTCGCCAGTTATTGCAGAGCAATGATAAACAGGACGGGAGATAAGAAGTGTGTCTTCCTTTGTAATATCAAAATACGAGCATATATCACGCAGATTTGCAATAACATTCCTTTCGCTGAGCATTACACCCTTTGGAGCGCCGGTGGTGCCCGAGGTACACATAATAAGTGCGGGATGCGGCTCCGCTTCATTTTCGGTACTCAAGCAGTGCAAGCACATAACTTCAAGCTCGCCGTAAACGTCCGTTATTATCGCACTCGGGTCGACGGTGTTAAGTATCCTTCTGCAATGCTCTTCACCGTATCGCATGGACATAGGCACGGCGGTTACTTTTGCCGCAAAGCACGAAAGAAGTGCTATCGCGGAAAATAGCTCGGAGCGGCAAAGAATGCACACGTTTCTCTCGCCCTCCAGCCTTTTTGCAAATTCCTCGACGAATATTACCGTTTCCTCATATGTCATATTTGCATCCCCCTCTCCGATGGTCTGAGAGGGGTTTTTCATGATTATTTCTTTTAAGTAATTCCAAAGCATCATACATCCACCTTTTTCTTTGCCTTTGAGAGAAAATCTTCAAGTATGATCTTCTCCTCCTCGCATATTTTAAACAGAGTGTTTTTTATGACCGGCAGTACCGCATCCCTGCGTTTTGCGTGATGTGAAGCGTACAGCATACGCATGTTATTCGCATCTCTCACTATATTTTCATAATCGAAGCTGCAACTTGCATCTATGCCGAGAACATCTTCAACCTTTCGCAAACGTTCAGCCATAAGCTTTTTGTGTTCCCAAAGCATACAAAATACCCGTCTATCCATCTTGTCATAGGGAATCTCTCCGCTTATGAGCCTATCTACGTATTTTGCTATGTAGCCGTGTACCGCTGTTCCGCAGATGATGTCCTCTCCGCTATCAAGCCCTGTAAGATAGAGAGAAATGTTTTTTATTATCTTCTCCGAATCGAATTTTACAACAGTATCTCGCGGTTTAAGTCCGCTTATTCTCGAATAAACACCCAGCTCTCGCATTTTATTTCTCGCTTTGTTAAAGTCCTTTTGAAAAATATCAAACGGGCGGTGTATCCAATTACTGTCATAAGCTAAAATGCTGTAAGTGCCGCTTTCGTCATCATAACCGTAGATCATACCGTCATGCGGAAAATGCTTTTCTCTATACCAGCTTTTTCCCTTTATGTAATAATCGTCTATATTGTCGAAGCAAACATAGTACCCGTTATCCAGCAAAGCTTTGATAATACAGTTTGTGTAGCCTTTAGTGAAGCGGGTATTAAAGCTTACTCTCTCAATATTCGGATTGCTATGGTGAGTGCCCTTGAGAGGTGTAAGCTGAGGAGAAGTATACCCCTCAAGAAATTTCTTTGTACAACATAGATTGCAGACGTCGTTTAAATACCAATTGCGTATAGTGGGATTGGAAAACAGTATCGCACTTCCGTTAGCAAGATGGTTATACGTGCGGAATACGGGCTCAACAAGGGGTAATTCAACTTTATTTTTCATATCTATTCTCCTATATACTTTTCTACCAAGCTTATCACGTCGGAAACTCTGATAAGATCGTAGGGGTTCATATCGCTTTCATTAAGCCTTATGTTGAAAACAGACTCTATCTCTATAAGCAATGTGATCATATTAAGGCTATCTAACCCCAGCTTTCCGAGCAGGGTATCGTCCTCTGCAACCTTATCAAGACCGCTAAGCTCGCAAAGAAGGTTTATTACTTTTTCATTCATTTTTCAATATCCTTTCTGTTGTTTTTTTGATCACGCCGAAGCTTTCCAGTATGCCTAAATCTGTGTTTACAAGTACGCCGCTGTTTTTCTTACAGATATTCAAATATGCATCTCGCAAAGCATACTGCAGCGGTATATCAATATACCTGTCCTTTTCATCGGGTCTTCGGCGGACTCGCGCAATCGCTTCGTCTGCCGGTACATCAAAGAAAAATGCAATGTCGGGTTTTATAAGGAATTTCGATACCTCATATATCCATTTATCATCTTTGAACCCCCTTGCTATCAGATTTGCAAGGCAGGAATAATAGTAACGGTCGCACAGAACGGTATAACCCGTTTTCAATGCAGGAATTATCACTTTGTTTACGTGCTGAACTCGGTCGCTTGCGCACAGCAGCGACAAGCTTCTGTAATCGAATTCATCATGATCGGGTTCATCCATATACGTGCGGAAGATCTTTGAACCGCGTACGTTGTCTGTTGGCTGTTTTGTGATGAATATACGGTGTCCTCGTCTTCCAAGCTCTTCTGCCAAGTGGGCTATCATGGTGCTTTTTCCGCATCCGTCAAGCCCACAGAAGGTTATCAGCTTTCCTGCGTATGTGTTTTTCTTCATTTCAAGCTTTTTCATCATTATTTTTCTTTCTTTCTTTAAGCAACGCCGATCTGTTATCGCAGAAAAAGCGTTTTGCTATGTTATGATCCTTGTATTCGTATTCTTTGCTCTCCTTCGGGGATATTACCTTGTGCAGTATCTCCGGTTCATCCGCTGTGATATTTTCGCACAGCTCCTTTGCCGCTGAGTTTTTTGCGGCAAAAAGGCTTAAGGTCTGCACTATCGCGAAGGCGCATATTTTTTCCATACCGTATACTTTTGCTCTTGCAAGCGTTTCCTCCGTTTCTTTGTCTGTCATTTCCGTTAAAAGCAAATATATATCGCAATACTTGTAAAGCGACATATCTCGCCTCATTTCTACCCACGGGAGCGTTGTTGCTTCCTTGTACAAATGTGCACACAGATGAATAAAGAAATCATACTTATCCAAGGTGCGGATTCTGTATTTACCAAGATCAACGTTAGCCGCATGTTCCAGCATCACAGACAGCACATCAGTACTGCTGTTTTTGTAATCCAAGGAAAAGTTGATGTCCACCTCAAGAAAGCGCATTTGCGGCAAATTGACTTCCTTGATATATGGCACGGTTTCGCCGCGTGTCATTTTGGATTCGATAATTTCCCGCCTGGTTGCCGGAATAAATTCGCCGTTACGTACGTTTCCCTGCAAAAAACCGTCCCCAAGCAAAGCTTCTCCTATTTTTGTTACGTCCTTCGGGTGTACCAAAATATCGATATCGTTGGACGTTCTGTATCCTTCTGGGTAGATTCCGCATAAATACGCACCCTTTAGCATTGCATAGGGCGCGCCGCAAGAGGAAAGCAATGTGTGTACACGGTCAACGCACGCAAAGAAGCTTTCGTTCTTTTCTTTATTTTGCTCCCAAGCTCCGCAAAGAGGATTGCGGAACTCGCGGTTGACCTTGCCGATCATTCCATGCTCCTTCAACACGCCGTACGCAACACCCTGCATTCTGTTAAAGAACAGCATACCCAAAACATTTGCCGTTGCGTCTTTCAGATCTTCCGGTTTGAGATCCCTTTCCTTGAAGCTGCACAGCTTCAAAAATAATTCTTTTTCTCCTTTTTTCATTGTTGTTCCTTTCTGTAATTCGGTTTTGTGTATTTTGCGATCATCAATGTAAGTGTCTTTATTTCATCGGAACTCAGATCACATATTTCTTTTTTCTCCGAGTAGCAGCGAACCTTATGTAACAGACTTAGTTCTCGGTCTGACATATACATGTGCCCATATTCATAACCGTCCATTACGTACACTCCTCCGCCGTATCTTCCGGTCTGCGTGTATATGGGCTCCGAAACACTTAGTTCATCAATGTCTCTTAAAATGGTTCTTTCGGAAACGCCGAACTCAAAAGCTAAGTTAGAAACAGTTTCATATTGTCTTCTGCAAAGACACCGCATTATTTCTTTTCTTCGTTCGGCAGTTCCCATTTCTCCACCCCCTTTCTGCAACTATTCTAAAAGTTAATCCTGACAAAAACTGTCAGGGTTAAAAACAAAACAGAAAATAAAAAACCCGACAAATCAATGCGCTATCGCATTAATTTGCCAGGTTCATCTTGATTATCAAACAAGTTCAACGTATCTCTTCGGCAATTTGTTTTTTGCTATTCAATTTAATCAGAAGTTTGTTGCTGGTTAATTATATCGCAACACAAGAAGTTTGTCAATACATAATCGGAAGTTTTTTGATTGTTTTTCGTCTTCTGATTTTGGAAAAATTGCGATTATAGCATACTCTATGCTGATTTTGCATTGCGTTTCGGTTTGAAAAGTAAACAAATGTTTTCCAATGATCAAGACTTGTTTTAAAACTTGTTGAAAACAAGTCTCAATCAAACAAATAATTACCCATAAGGAAACAAGCGGATGCGAGAGCTCCGCTTGTTTCCTTTATTAATGCAAATTTACACAGAAAGTATCTAAGGTAATAAGGAAGAATCCATTTTTTTGCCGGCTTTTCGCAAACGGATGCCCTATTTGCCCTTGTAGTCCGCAATCGGCCGCAAAAGAACTAACAAATAATTAATAGACATAGTTTTGGCGCTCCTTAACTCAAAAAAGAAAAGCAAGTAACAAATAATTAGAAAGGGTAACCGTAATGAAAAAGAAGATAAGAAAATGCAGGTTAGCAAACAGCGAACACAGGGACGTTGACCTGCTTGACTACGAAGAAGAGATAATAGATACCATTAACAAGACCGTACCGGGCAAGAATCCACGAG
>JAZQFL010000053.1:0-2722 GCA_045539485.1 Eubacteriales bacterium | reverse complement strand
GCAGATCGAAACGGTGCGCTCGGTGCAGGCAAGGCCGTTACCGACACAGCCCATATCAACGCTTATCGCCTCGGTAACTCCCGCGGGAACGGATGCGGAGCCGCCGTGGCCGACCTCCTCATACACCGTTACGTGCGCATACACGCGGCGCGAGGGAGAGATGCCGTTATCCTTCATAAACTTAGCAAGGCCGAGCAGAATGCCGACGGAAAGCTTATCGTCAAGGAAGCGGCTCTTTATGTAACCGCTCTCGGTTATCTTTGCGCGCGGATCAAAGCAAACGATGTCGCCCGTCTCTATTCCGAGCGCACGGGTATCGTCGGAATTTTTCACGTCCTCGTCAAGCACTATCTCCATAGTGTCAAAGGTGCGCTTGGTGTCTGCGTATGAACCGTTTACGTGGACGGATGCATTGCATATCTGCAGAGTTCCCTCAATTATCTTGCCGTCTCTGGTATGGACACGCACGTTCTCCGCCTCGCAGTTATCGGCGCGGAGACCGCCGAGATTCGTTATGCGGAGTCTGCCGTTACCCTTAATTTCCGCAACCATACCGCCAAGCGTGTCGGCATGTGCTTCAAGGAGAAGAGCATCGTCCTTAGCCTCTCCGCCGAGGTCGATGACAACACCGCCCTTTACGGTAATATCAGCCTTATAGCCAAGTGCCTCGAACTCGGTCTTTACCCACTTTGCCGCCTCATAAGTATAGCCGGACGGACTGTCGATACCGATAAGCTCGATCGCCTTTTCTGCGGAATATACCGCGTAATCTCTTTTCATATTTTTCACCCTCCCAAGTTACAGAGAATTATTTTATCCATTACAACTATTGTAACATATATAACAGCAAAGCACAACACCCGAAAAAAGCATTTTTTACCTTTTTTCGGGGTAATATCAAACGCTTATCTTGTCGAAAAGCATTAGATAGACATCTAATGCACTCAAATGCGTTCAAAATCGCAGAAACGCAGTTAGATGTATATATTATGTCGCAAAAACCTTGATATTGCTGAAAAGTTGCAATTCTTAAATAAGGGTTAGAAATTCACATGCCCCACAAAATCAAACATACGTCTTATGTAAATTTTAGTGTACAGAGAAAAATACATCAAAAACCGACGGCAAACGCACCGTTATTCTCCAATTTTCCGATTCCTTTATCTTTCACTTGACAAAGGATAAATGCAGTGCTATGATATTCACGAAGATGTGAAACAACATTCATATACGTGAAGGAGGGGCGATCATGGCAGGCGGCGGATTTTTACCGCTTTTTGAGGAATGCAGAGCGGAAGAAAACACGCGCACGGTACTGCACTCGGATCTTAATAATTTCTTTGCCTCGGTGGAGATAGCGCGCGATCCCTCGCTTGCTCCGTATCCCGTTGCGGTATGCGGAAGCATAGAGGAAAGGCACGGCATCGTGCTTGCCAAAAATCAGCTTGCAAAGGCATTTGGAATTAAAACGGGGGAGACGATCGGCAACGCGCTCGGCAAATGCCCTCAGCTGAAAATGGTGGAACCGCACTATGACGATTATGAGGAGATATCCGAGCGTGTGCGCAAGATATATATGAATTACACCGACCTTGTGGAAAGCTTCGGCATTGACGAATGCTGGCTGGATGTAAGCGGCTCATCCTATCTTTTCGGCTCGGGCGAGGAGATAGCGGATAAATTACGCCGTGAGATTTTCCGACGCGAGAACATCACCGTTTCCGTAGGGGTGAGCTTTTGCAAGGTGTTTGCCAAGCTCGGCTCTGATATGAAAAAGCCGAACGCCGTGACCGTAATTCCCCGCGAAAGCTTCAGGGAAAAGATATGGGACTTGCCCGTTGAGGAAATGCTCGGCGTCGGCCCCGCAACAAAGAAAAAGCTGAACGAGAGAAGCGTTCGCACCATAGGCCAGCTTGCAAACACTTCGCCCGTTTTGCTTAATTCGTACTTCGGGAAGGTGGGGCGGATGCTGTGGGCATACGCAAACGGACTTGATGCCTCGCCCGTGCATCCCGTGGGTTATCAAAGCGAGGTAAAAAGCGTCGGCCACGGGGCAACACCGAGCGCTGATATGGTGACAGATGAGGAGGTTGAAAGCATGCTTGTAAGCCTTGCGATAGACGTGGGGCATAAGCTGAGAAGATACGGACTGCGCGCCGCAGGTGTTGCCGTTGCCGTACGCGATAACGCGCTCTGCTGCCGCGAATTTTCCGCCAGAATGCCCCGCCCCACCCAGAGTGCCATCGTTATTGCCGAGGAGGCATTTAAGCTCTACTGCCGCTCTTATGACCGCGCAAGACCGCTCCGTTCTATCACCGTGCGCGCCATTGATCTCGCACCGAAGGACGCACCTCGCCAGCTTGATATTTTTGAACCGTCCGAGAAGGAGGATAAGACGATCCGCCTGTGCGAGGCAATGGACGATATTAGGGAAAAATTCGGCAGGCACGCGATCGTCCCCGCCAATTCCCTCACCCGCGAGCGGGTAAAGGATTTCGGCTTCGGCGCGATACCGTCCCTTACCGCCGTTCATTTATCGTAGGTGGTCGTAGGGGCGTAGGGGAGGAGTCTCCCCTCCCGTTTTCACAAAATCGAAAACCGCCCGAATGCAAGATCCTTCGCTTCGCAAGCGCTCATTGTCATGCTTGAGCGAAGCGAAGCATCTTATGAGCGCATACTACGCTCAAGGATGACAGCATTCGGGCGGTTTTCTAAGTCGGAT
>JAZQFL010000052.1:0-5621 GCA_045539485.1 Eubacteriales bacterium | reverse complement strand
GTGACCGAGCCCGTGACCGAGCCCGTGACCGAGCCCGTGACCGAGCCTGTGACCGAGCCGCCTTATATCCCTACCGGTACGGAATTTGAAGGGCTCTATTTTGAAGATCCCATAGTAGTTGCCCATTACAGCACAAGCTCCAACCCCGGAAGCGCATACTCGCGTATGTATGTGCTGCAAGACGGCAGAATGATCTGTGCTTGGCCCTCCACAAACGGCGGAAAGCGTTGTATGAAGGCCGTATTCAGCGAGGACGACGGACTTACCTGGGGGCCCATAAAGGTGCTTTTCTACGGCGTAGACCAAACAAAGACCCTTGCAAACGTTGATATCATCCAGCTTGAAAACGGCCGTGTGCTTATGGCATACCGCTCCAATGATAAGACTGCCTCTGAGGGATATTCATCCATACGCATCCACGCAAGCGACGATAACTGCGAGACCTTCTATCCGCACTCTATAGTTTGTGAGATGCAGCAGACAGGACTGAAGAACGGTGTTTCCTGGGGCGTTTGGGAGCCCGATTTCTGCTATATTAACGGAAAGCTGATGTGCTTTTTTGCAATCGGTCAGACCGTTACGGCACGTCCCACCATACCGAGCACCGATATTTACGAATGGGACGAAATAGCACAGAAGTGGAAAAGATCCGCATACACATCCGATGACACGGGAAAGACTGTACGTAACGGAATGCCCATAGTTGATAAGCTGAAAAGCGGCGGCTACCTTATGACAGTCGAAACCAAACGCTACAAAAACATCCGCGGCAGTTCTCTGCTTCCCTTCCTGCTTTATTCCGCAGACGGAAGCCATTGGAAGGGGCTGTGCTGTGCCTTTTTGCCTCCGAACTCCGCATGGGGCGGCGCACCTTACTGGGTAGAGCTTCCTGACGGACGTATCGTAGTCGCCTTCCAGACCGAAGTAGACATCAACGGCACCGCGCTTGATACCGATAAAGACAACTGCAGAATAACGAAGATAGTAATAAGCAAAAAGGGCGTTGCAGTACCCGATCTCAAGCTCGCGGACTGGTCTGAGAGCTTTGACCCCTTCGATACCAAAAAGGGAAAATTCGGAAACTGGCCGGGTATGCTGATACATAAGGACTACCTTTATATCTACACAAGCACAAACGACCCCTCAGGCAGGATAGAGCTTGTACGCGCCTATGTCGGCAACCTCGAAAAATAATGGATTTTTCGATTTTTTAGCAGAAAAAGCCTTGCCTTTTCTGCCGGAATATTGCATTTTTTGCCATAGTAATGTAAAATAGATTTATCATTTGCTACTTTAAGATATATTTTTACCAACAAAAAGGAGAACACCATGAACATTCCGAGACCCGAACATCCCAATCCCCAGAGCGTGCGCGAACGTTGGGAAAATCTCAACGGTGAATGGAGCTTTGCCGTAGACTGGTCAAAGAGCGGCAGAGCGAGAGATATGAAGCTGGGCGAAGCAGGCTACGACAAAAAGATAACCGTACCCTTCTGCCCCGAAAGCGAGCTTTCCGGAGTGGGCATCAAGGACTTTATGCCCGCTGTGTGGTACTCTAAGAAAATAGAAATAAGCGCTACCGACCTTACAGGAAGAGTGCTTCTCAACATCGGCGCGTGCGACTGGTTCTGCGAGGTATTCGTAAACGGCGAATCCTGCGGCACGCATCGCGGTGGCTACAGCTCCTTCCGCTTTGATATAACCGCAAAGCTGAAGGAAGGCGAAAACACCCTCGTTATACTTGCTGAGGATGATACCAGAAGCGGTCTGCAGGCAACGGGCAAGCAGAGCACCTGGTATGCGAGCCACGGCTGCTTCTACACCCGCACCACCGGTATCTGGCAGACAGTTTGGCTTGAGTTCGTTCCCCGCGATTACATAAAGAGCTTCTACGTTACCGCCGATACCGAAAACAGCATCGCCGTTGTAAACGGCACCACTTGCGGCTGCGGCAAAGTAACTGCGATCGCTTATTACGAGGGTAGAGAGGTAGGTACTGCCACAGCATATTCCTGCGGAAGCTTTTCCGTGGCACTTCCCCTCTCCGAGCTTCACCTTTGGGAGATAGGAAACGGCAGACTTTACGATCTGAAGCTTACATTTAACGACGATACCGTCGCAAGCTATTTCGGTATGCGTACCGTAGGCTTTGACGGAATGAAGTTCCTTTTGAACGGCAAGTCCGTTTTCCAGCGTCTTGTGCTTGACCAGGGCTTCTACCCCGACGGTATCTACACCGCATCCACCGAGGAAGCACTTATCAAGGATATTCAGATATCCCTTGACTGCGGCTTTAACGGCGCCCGCCTCCACGAAAAGGCGTTCGAGCCCCGTTTCCTCTACCATGCGGACAAGATGGGCTACCTTGTTTGGGGCGAGTACGGCAACTGGGGTCTTGACCATTCCAACCCCGCAGTTACCGACAATATAGTTCCCGAGTGGCTGGAGCTTATCGAGCGCGACAGAAACCACCCCGCGCTTATCGGCTGGTGCCCCTTCAATGAAACCTGGGACTATGAGACCAAGCGCCAGAGAAACGCTCTGCTTGCAACCGTATATAAGGTAACAAAGGCAGTTGACCCCACCCGTCCCTGCATCGACACAAGCGGAAACTTCCACGTTATAACCGATGTTTTTGACGTACATAACTACGAGCAGGATCCTAAGATATTCAAGGACACTTATCTCCCGCTTGAAACCGAGGGTGTGCTCACCGACCGCCACAGCAAGCGCCAGACCTACCGCGGCGAGCCCGTATTTATGAGCGAGTACGGCGGAATCGGTCTTACCGAGGGATGCACGGATGAATATGCCGCAACCGAAAACAAAACGACCACCTGGAGCTACGGCAAGGCAGCGACCTGCATTGCGGAATATATCGACCGCTACCGCGCACTTACCGATGCAATGCTTGATAACTCCGCTATGCACGGCTTCTGCTACACCCAGCTTTACGACGTAGAGCAGGAGCAGAACGGTATCTACACCTATGACAGAAGACCTAAGCTTGACGTCAGCGTCATAAAAGAGATAAACACCCGCAAGGCGGCTATCGAGGACTGATAATATGAAAAGTATTATCAGGATCTCCGCCCTTGCACTTGCACTTATCACGCTTCTTTGTGCCGTCTCCTGCGGCGGCACAGAGCAGCCCGCGGTCACAACAGAGCCTACGGCAACGGAAGCGCCCGTAACGACCGAGCCTCCCGCACCCGCCGAGCTTGTTATAGCAGAAAACGGAAGATCGCAGTACACGATAGTCTATGCCGCGGACGAGGAATACGGACACGACACCGCATTCTATCTCCACCGCTATTTCCGCGAACAGCGCAAGATATCGATAGACTATGTAAAGGACTCCGAGAGACCCGCCGAAAAAGCAGAAGCTTTTGAGATAGTGGTCGGAAGAACGGACCGAGATGCTTCAAGTGCCTTCCGCAAGAAGATAAAAACGGGCGAGTTCTACATCGGTGTTGAGGGTACTTCCCTCTATATCGTCGGCAGAGGCGAGGAGGAGACCCGCGCCGCTGTTGAGTATTTTATCGAGCATCTTTCCGGCACCGGGGAAGGAAGCTGCAAGGTTCCCGCCGCTCTTGCCTTTGATTCGGGCGAGGAGCTCAGCCCCGTGCTTGAATGGGAAAAAAGCAAGATACTGCTGAGCGCGGGCGGATATGCGCGTATGACAACTCTCCAAACGGGCGAGCTTGCCGTAGGCTATTCCAACGGCGGCATTAAGTTTGCGATCAGCACCAACGACGGAAAGGGCTGGACAAACACCGTTACCGTTACAAAGCCCGCAAAAACTCCCCTCGGCGACCCGCTTACTTATGCAAACGCAAACGTCATTCAGTACGGCAGCGGCGATATTATGGTCGCCTACCGCGCACACAGCCCCACGAACTCCTCAAAGAACTTCTACACCTCTATCCGCTATCAGATAAGCAAGGACGGCGGTAAGACGTTCGGAGAACCCGTTATCGTTGTTGAATATCAGCGAAACGACAAGGACTTCAAGGGCTTCTGGGAGCCGCACATGGTCATCCTTCCCGACGGCAGACTTGCTATGTACTATGCAAACGACTGCATAGGCCCGCAGAATGCCGATTATCCCTACGTTCCCTCGGGCGCTTATCAGCATATTATGGTGCACGTTTTCGATTACGAGACCGAAACCTTTGATAAGGGCACTATTGCCTCAAACGGAGTTGACCACAAGAGCCGCGACGGAATGCCCGTTGTGTGCAGTCTGAAGGACGGCGGAATGGTAATGGTAATAGAGGCAAACTGGAACAAGGACTACAAATTTATCATTCAAATGCTGTTTTCCGAGGACGGCATCAACTGGAGCGACCCCGTAACCGTAATAAGCCCCACAAAAAAGGGCCATTACGCGGGCGCGCCCTACGTTGCTCTGCTTCCCGACGGCAGACTTGCCGTAAGCTGTCAGGCAACGCAGTACAGCGGAGCAACCATGTCAAGCGACGCAGTACAGAACAGCCAGATGAACGTCTATATCTCGAAAGAGCCTATAACTCTTAAAAACTGCAAGGACGTAAACGAAGACAGCTTTGTTAAGGTAATGGAGAATCCGCTTTCCATGGGTGTTGAAACACGCTCGGTATGGCCTGCCATGCACGTACATAACGGCTGGCTTCTCTGCTCGGGCGACGTGGGAAGCAATCTTGCGGGCGGAGTAAGCGGCATTTATATACGCCGCGCGCCCATTGATTCCATTAAGTAAAGGAGACATTATGCTTACCTGGGAAAAGGAACAAATAAAAATAGATAACGGCGGCTACGGCAGACTTATAACCCTTAAAAACGGCAAGCTGCTTGCCGCATACGACTCTGCAAACGCGCTTTGCCTTGCAGAAAGCGAGGATTGCGGTCTTACCTGGAACCACATCGGTAAAAAGACCGAGCCCCAGTTCGGCCCCCTCGGCGATAAGCTCTGCATTGCCAACGCAAATGTTATCGAATACGCGGAAAACTGCCTGATGATCGCATACCGCGCGCACAGCTTTAATACCGCGGAAAAATTCTACACCTCTATCCGCTATCAGTTAAGCGAGGACGGCGGCAAGACCTTTGGCGAGCCTATCATCCTTTGCGAGCTGCAGAGAGAGGATAACAGCTTCAGCGGCTTTTGGGAGCCGCATATGGTATTCTTGCCCGACGGCAGAATGGCTGTTTATTATGCAAACGACTGCGTAGGACCCGCAGATGCGGACTATCCCTACGTTCCGAGCCTTCAGAGCCAGTACATCATGGTTCACGTCTTTGATTTTGAGACAAAGCGCTTCGGCAGACCTATCGTTGCCTGCGACGGCGTAAAGCACCAAAGCCGCGACGGTATGCCCGTTATTTGCCCCATGCAGGGCGGCGGAATGGCAATGGTAATTGAAGCAAACTGGGATAAGAACTACCGTTTTATTACCCAGATGCTCTTTAGTGAGGACGGAATCAAGTGGTCTGAGCCCGTAACCGTGTTCAAGCCCACCAAGACAGGGCTTTACGCAGGTGCACCCTACGTTACCCTGCTTCCCGACGGCAGGCTTGCCGAATGCTGTCAGGCACACAAGAACAGCGAAGCTGTCACGGGCAGAAATGCCGTATTCAAC
>JAZQFL010000051.1:0-9853 GCA_045539485.1 Eubacteriales bacterium | reverse complement strand
CTCTATAGGCAAGGATACCACAACGGGGCACTGGGAGATCGCAGGCATTATCGGCACAGAGCCTCCCAAGGTATATCCCTACGGCTTCCCGCCCGAGACGGTGGCTCTTATTGAAAAAGCCGCGGGCAGAGAGATAATCGTGAATATGCCCTATTCCGGCACCGCTGTTATAGATGATTACGGTGAGGAGCATCTGCGCACGGGCAAGCTGATCGTTTATACATCAGCCGACAGCGTTTGCCAGATTGCCGCGCACATTGATATAGTTCCCACCGAGGAACTGCACGCGATCTGCCGCAGAGTAAGAGAGGTGCTTGTCGGTAAGCATACCGTGGGCAGAGTTATCGCTCGTCCGTTTGCAGGCAAGGCTCCCGATTTTTACCGCACTGAGGACAGAAAGGATTTTGCGCTCGTTCCGCCAGATTCCGTGCTCGATTCAATTAAAAATGCGGGCAAGGACGTAATTGCCGTAGGAAAGATATCCGATATTTTTGCGGCAAAGGGCGTTACCAAAAGCTACCCCGTACACGGAAACCCCGATTGCTGTGATACAGCGATGAAGCTCCTGTGGGAGGATTTTGACGGGCTTTGCTTCGTTAATCTTGTGGATACGGATACCGAATACGGCCACCGCAGAGACAGCGAGGGCTTTGGAAAATGCCTTTCCGATTTTGACAGATGGCTTCATCAGTTCATGCGTTTTATGCGTAAGGACGATATGCTCATAATCACTGCCGACCACGGCTGTGACCCCGGATATTCCGGTACAGACCACACCCGTGAATACGTTCCGCTTCTTGTTTACGGTCACGGAATTATCCCCTCGGATCTCGGTGTGCGCAATACCTTTGCGGATGTTGCCGCAAGTGTTGCCGAGTGGCTTGGTGTGAAGTATGAAGGTGTCGGAACCTCTTTTGTTTCCGATTTGTCTCCTTCTTTTGATACCGAAGATCTTGCCGCCAAGGCAAGGGAAGCGATGCAGCTTTCGTATTCTCCATATTCCATGTGTACTGTCGGTGCCGCGCTTCTTTGCGATGACGGAACCGTGTACCGGGGAGCGAATATAGAGAACGCAGCATACACACCAACCGTGTGTGCGGAGCGCTCTGCGTTCATCCGCGCAATAAATGAAGGTAAGCGCAAATTCCGCGCAATCGCCGTTTGCGGTGAGAATACAAGGCTCCGTATTGAGGGTGATCTGTTCTACCCCTGCGGTGTTTGCCGTCAGTTTATGCGTGAATTTTGCTCCGAGGATTTCAAGATAATCGTTACAAATTCCAGAGGAAGCCGTACGGAGATATATACCCTCGGACAGCTGCTGCCCCACGGCTTTGGGCCCGATAACGTTATTTAAAGGAGACTTGCTATGATAACCAAGTGGAAACGCGAGGATGTTCGCCGTGTGCTTGAAATGGTGGATATTGACAGTCTTGTTCCGAAAAAGCACCCTTTGAGAAAAATGGAGGAGGCTATCGACTGGGATTCCGTCTATGTAGCGGCTGAGCCGTTTTATTCCGTCGGTACGGGCAGACCCGCCATCGACCCTGCAGTTATCATAAGAATAATTCTACTTGTCAGAACGCAAAAAAAGGCTGCCGTGCGCACGGTGCTCAAACAGGCGGGTGACAGCATATCTATGCGCTGGTTTATCGGCTATTGCCTTTCCGAAAAGCTTCCGTCCGTATCTGCTGTAAGCTCGGCAATTGCCGAACGCTTTGACGAAGCGTCCCTTGTGCGTATACTCGAGGGTGTATTCAAGGATCTGTATAACGCAAAGGCCGTAAGCGCAACGGCGCTTGGAATGCCCACCAAGGCTAAACTCCGTCCGAGAGCCGCAGGATATGCAGAACGGCTTGACGAAGCATGCAATACCGCCGCACGCAAAGCGGTGCGTGCCGTACTGCGTGAGCTGTCAGTGAAGAAGAAACAAAAATAACGACATTCGTGTGAAGGAGGTAGCTCATGAGCGAGCTTTTAAAATGCACGGGGCTGACAAAGAGATACAGCAGTGTGCTTGCGTTAGACAAGGTTGACCTTACCATTGAGCGCGGCAAGATAATAGGGCTTTTGGGCCCTAACGGCTCCGGTAAAACTACGCTTATCAAGCTTATCAACGGCTTGCTTACCCCGACAGAGGGAAGCATCCTTATAAACGGAAATGCTCCCGGTGCTGAGACAAAAAAGATAGTTTCCTATCTTCCCGACAACAACTTTCTTCCCCCTTGGATGACAGCCGAGCAAATTGTCGAACTGTTTTCGGATTTTTACGAGGATTTCCGCCCCGAGCTTGCATTTGAGCTGCTTGACAGACTCGGTATTTTGAGAAATGCAAGGCTTAAAAACCTTTCCAAGGGTAACAAGGAAAAGGTCTGCCTTATCCTTGTAATGAGCCGTAACGCTCAGCTCTATGTTCTGGACGAGCCCATTGCGGCAGTGGACCCCGCAACAAGAGATTACGTAATTTCCACCATTTTAAACAACCATAATCCCGATTCGTCTGTGCTTATTTCCACACATATCATTTCGGATATCGAGCCTGCGCTTGATGAGGCGATATTTATCAACCACGGAAAGATAGTTCTCCACATGACCGTGGATGAGATACGCGAGCAGAAGGGAATGAGTGTTGACGCGCTCTTCAGGGAGGTGTTCAAATGGTAAAGAAGCTTATTAAACACGAGTTTATATACTACTTCCGTTCCTTTGCACTCTTTTTGCCGATAGTTTTGATCATGGGAGTTGTAACAAGGATAGCGCTTTCCTTTGGTGAAGATAACGTAATGCATGAAATAGCCTCTGCTTCGTCAATTATGATGCTCACGGTTTCTTGCACTGCGCTTATCATATTTTCCTTGGTGGCGGGCGTTGTGCGTTTTTATAAGAATATGTACTCCGCCGAGGGATATCTCACTTTCACCTTGCCCGTAACAAATGCACAGCATATCTTCGTAAAGCTTGTTACCGCAATTGCATGTGTTTTCATTTGCGGACTTACCGTAGCGGCGGCTGTATTTATATCAACTCCGATAGATAGCTTAGGTGACTTCTTTGGCGGCTTAGGAGATTTCTATGACTTTGTATTTGACGGTGCCGGAACCGGAAACGCGATAGCGTTTATAATTGAAGGCATTCTCCTTGCTGTTGTGTATGCTGCTTATTGCCTGCTTTTGAGTTATGCCTGCATCACTGTCGGACAAACGGCAAAAAAGCACAGGATACTAAAGGCTATCGGTGCGTATTACGTCTATTACTTGGTACAACAGATAGCAGGAACTGTATTCGGTATTATAATTGCATCTGTTGATCTCTCGGATACTGCCGATAATGTGGATGTGACTCTTGACCCCATCTACTACACTATCGGAGCACATATCGCTCTTTGCGGAGCTATCTTGTTATTCGGCGCTCTGTGCGCCCTGTTTTGGTTCATCACTCAGAGGATAATGACAAAAAAACTGAATCTTGAATAACTAAAATAGTCAGGATCGAAAAATACTCGAAATAAGTTTGATTGAATTTTTTAAACTCAAGCAATGCTTGAATAAAGGCAAAATGCCGGATTCAAGCATTGCTTGCTGTGTTTTTGCCTTCTTTCGTATTAAAATGTGAGTATAACAGAAAGCGAAAGGAGAAAATTATGCTTTTTAAAAACAAAAGAATCGTTATTGAAGGGGATGATGGTGTGGCATTTGAAACTATGCGTGTGGGCGCGAATATATGTAAGCTGAGGAAAAAACTTGGCATCACACAAACTGAGCTTGCCGACAGAATGGGTATCAGTTTTCAAGCTGTCTCAAATTGGGAATGCGGAAACAGTATGCCGGACATATCAAAGCTTGGGGAGCTTTCGGAGATACTGGGAGCTTCGATTGATGAAATTCTGGGTAACGAGCGTATTGCACGTATTGCGGATGCGGTGTTGAACGACGAGCCTGCAAAGGATGTAACAGGCGAGGAGCTTGAAAGCATAGCACCGATACTCAAGGACGAACAGGTGGAAAAGCTTCTTGATAGGGAGGATGCGCAGACAGATGATATCGCAAGCGTGGCTCCGTTTTTAAGCACCGGGTTTATAGACGATTACGCAAGAAAAAAGATTGCGGAAGGAGTTCACCCCGAAAGGATCATGGGAATCATTCCCTTTATGAGTGATCGCGCAATAAACGAACTTGCGGACACCGCTTTGAAACTACACGGTCTTCAGGCAATTTCGTCTTACATTCCGTTTTTAAGCAGTTCTAAGGTTGACCGCTTGGCAATTGAGGCTTATGAGAAGCACAAAACCTTGGAAAGTCTTACGTCGCTTTTGCCTTTTATTAGCGGCAGTGCCATTGGCTCTATAGCAAAACAAGTATTAGATAAAGATGGCTTGCGCGGTATTCAACCGTTGTTGCCTTTTGTTGATAGCTCGATATTGGAAAAATTTATTAGAGAAAAAGAATAAATCAACCCCGCCCGTATCCAAAGGATGACAGGCGGGGTTAATAATTATATATCAGCATCTCTGAATGCTTTAATTTCTTCGATAAGACGCGGGACTATCATATCCTGCGGTATCTTACCCGCGGTAACGCCCTTGTAGAAAAGCAGGGCATCGCCGTCACCGCCCGCTATACCGATATCAGCCTCCCTTGCCTCGCCGGGTCCGTTTACGGCACAGCCCATAAGAGCTACGGTTATCGGCACAGAACGCAGATTCTCCGCATCTACGGCGTCTTCAAGCTTGGCAAGCAGCTCGATAAGGCTTATTCTCGTTCTGCCGCAGGTGGGGCAGGAAACGATGTTAAGGCGCGGCTTGTCGGAAAGGCCGAGCGCATCAAGAATGTTTCTTGCGGCGGCAATTTCCTTGACGGGATCGGCGGTAAGAGAAACGCGTACGGTATCTCCTATACCCTCTGCAAGCAGAGTGCCTATGCCGATAGCGCTCTTTATTGAGCCCATACCCTCGCCGCCTGCCTCAGTAACTCCGATATGTATCGGATAGCTGCAGGTTTGAGCGAGAAGGCGGTTCGCTTCGATCGTCGTCATAGCCGATGAGGCTTTTATCGATATCGCAATATCGTTGAAACCGAATTTTTCAAGCAGTGAGGTGTGGAACATCGCACTCTCGCACAGAGCGGCGGCAGTAGGCGCGCCGTGCTTTGCAAGTATGCTTTTTTCAAGCGAGCCTGAGTTTACACCAATGCGTATCGGAACGTTTTTTCTACTCGCGGCATCGGCAAGCTCCTTAACTCTTTCCTCGCTTCCGATGTTTCCGGGGTTTATGCGTATCTTATCAACTCCCGCTTCAAGCGCAAAAAGTGCGGCGCGGTAGTCAAAGTGTATATCTGCAACGAGAGGTATCTCAATACCCGCATTCTTGATGTAATAAATACATTTTGCGGCATCGGGAGAGGGAACGGTTATGCGAACTATATCACAGCCCGCTTCTTCAAGTCTTCTTACCTGATCAAGCGTTGCCTCAAAATCCAAAGTATCGGTATTGGTCATCGACTGCACGCTTATAGGTGATTCGCCGCCGACCTTTACCTTGCCGACGTTTATCTGTCGGCTTATTCTGCGTTTGTATTCCGTCATGGCTACCTCACAAACAGCTTTATAATATCCTTAAATGTTACGAAGATGATAAAGGCGAATAAAAGAAGCATAACAGCCCCGTGGAGATAACCCTCCACCTTGCGGTTTATGGGCTTGCGGAAGATCATCTCGTAAAGCACAAAAACAATTCTGCCGCCGTCAAGCGCGGGTACGGGGAGTAGGTTCATAACACCGAGGTTAACGGCTATAACCGCGGCAAGATATATGAGGTTTGCCGTTTGCTTTGTTTTTGCGGTTTCAACTATTACCTCGGTAACGCCAACAGGACCCGAAACGGCTTCCATTCCGTAGCGTCCCGAGATAAGATCCACAAGTCCGTCCCATACCATCTTTACCGTGGATGCGGAGCGGAAAAACGCGTGCTTCGCTACGTTTATAGCGGTAGGACGCTCGCCGTAAACACGGAAATCGTAATCACCGAAGGTAACGCCCTGGTCGGTAAAAGTAGGGAAGGTGACGTCCTCAATAACGATCCTTTCGCCGTTACGGATGACTGTCATATCAATAGGCTCAATGCCTTGGCGCATTATCTCGTAAACGAGCTCGTTTGCGGTGTGAACTCCTATTCTGCCGACCTTGACTACCTTATCTCCCGCATCAAGTCCCGTGGAATCGGAAAGCGCGACCTCGCTTGATTCGGGAATAATGAATTCGTAGATAGTGGTGGAGCCGAGCTGATCCCTTGTGCCGATCACAAGCGCGGACATAAGGATAATACCGGTGAGGATGTTGATAACACCGCCCGCCGCCATGATTATCAGCCTCTGCCAAGGGGCTTTCTTCTGAAGAGCATTTGGGTCATCTGTTTCGCCGTCCTCACCTACCATGCTGACGTAACCGCCGAAGGGAAGTGCGCGCAGGGACCACATTATGCCTGTTTTTTTTGCTTTTCTTTGGAATATCTTCGGACCCATACCGATTGAAAACTCGGTGATGCTTACTTTAAAAAGCCTTGCAAAGAGGTAGTGGCCGAGCTCGTGCATCAGAACAAGTGCACCGAAGATGAGTATTGCAAGAATAACGTAAAGGATTGTCATTTTTATCTCTTTCTTTTGTTAATGATAGCTTGTGTTACCTCTGTTGCTATCCTGCGTGCTTCTCCGTCTGCGGCATAAATGCTTTCAACGGTAAGCTCGCTGTGCTCGGGTGTCTTTTCGTAGGTGTCAAAAACCACTTCGGGAATGTGTTTGAAGGATATCTCCTCACGCAGAAATGCGTGGACGGCGATCTCGTTTGCCGCATTGAGCACAGCGGGTCGGGTCTTTCCGTTGCTAAGCGCTTTGAACGCGAGCGAAAGGAGGGGGAAGGTCTCCAAATCGGGAGCCTTGAAGGTAAGCTTCGCGGTCTTAAAAAGGTCAAGCGGGGGTGTTGCGCCGTGTATCCTTTCGGGATAATTGAGCGCATAAGCAACGCAAAGGCGCATATCGGGCACAGACATCTGTGCAATTACCGCGCTATCAATATATTCCACCATGGAATGTATTATACTTTCGGGATGAACGACGACCTCTATCTTGTCTGCGGGTACGTCAAACAGTCTTGCCGCCTCTATGACCTCAAATCCTTTATTCATAAGGGTTGCGCTGTCGACAGTTATCTTCTTACCCATTGACCAAGTTGGATGTGCAAGGGCATCGGCCAGTGTAACGCAATCAAGCTCTGCGGGTGTTTTTCCGTAAAAAGGTCCGCCCGATGCGGTTATAATAAGCTTGCTGATCTCGCCGTGTGTACCCGAGCGCAGACACTGATGTATTGCGCAATGCTCGCTGTCCACGGGCAGTATCTCCGTGCCGCTTTTCTTTGCGAGTGCCATTACAGCCTCACCTGCGGCAACGATGCTCTCCTTGTTTGAAAGAGCAAGGCGCTTTCCTGTTTTTATTACCTCGAGGGTGGAAAAAAGTCCGTCAAAGCCTATAACGGAGTTTACAAACGCATCTGCATCCGTTGTTGCGATAAGCTCGCTGACACCCTCTCTGCCGCAGAGTACTTTTGTGTTGCAGTCGGCAACACGGGTCTTTAAGTCGCGTGCGGCTGCTTCATCCTCAAGTGCGGCATAAGAGGGGCGGAATTCTCTTATCTGTGCCTCTACCGCAGATACGCTTCTGTTTGCGGTAACGGCTGTAATTTTTATGTTCAGGTTGTGTCTGGCTACGTCGAGCGCCTGAGTGCCGACGGAGCCTGTAGAGCCTAAAATTGCGGTCTTAAGCATATCTTTTCCTCAGTTTGTCAGCTGAACAGAGAAATGTTCATTTGTGTGCCGATAATGGCAAGAAGCATAGAAACGGCAATAAGTGAGTCAAAACGGTCCATAACACCGCCGTGACCGGGGAAGATCTTACCGTAATCCTTTATTCCGTAATTGCGCTTAACGGCGGAGGCAACAAGGTCGCCTATCTGCGATACTATTGCAAGAATAAGACCGGTAAAGGCAAGTGCGAGATAATCGGCGTTCAGATCGGTGAAATGGGATACTATCGCTCCGTAACCAATAAAGGCGAGCACGCACATAAGTGTGCCGCCGATGGAGCCCTCAACAGTCTTTTTGGGGCTGATTCGGGGAATGAGCTTATGCTTGCCGAAAAGCATTCCGCTGAAATAGCAGAACGTGTCTGTTACAAACGCGCCTATGTATATCATAGGAAAAACGAATCTTGCGTTCGGGGTAACGGATATAAGCTCTATCGACGTAAATCCGGCGATTATATAGGTGCAAAGCAGAAATGCCTGTGCGGTATCTCCGCTGTTGTATTTATCGGGAAGGAATATGGAAAGGGTCAGCGTATACATAACGGCAAGCACAACGATAACGATAGCGGAAGGCAGAAACATCTCGCGCATATCGAGAAAGCGCGCCGCAAGCGGGCTGAGAGCGGCAACGATATATGTGGGAATAGCTGTCAGCAGGTGCTTATCCCTGCCTACACAGCTAAGCATCTCGTGAACTCCGACAAGGCAGAGCAGAGAGCAAATGATAGGGAGAAACACGGTGTCCATAAAAAGCACGGTGGGAACGAATAAAAGAGCAAACAGAAAAAATCCTGTTATTATTCGGGTCTTCATTTTGAGGTCTTATCTCCTTTATCGCCGTCTTTCAAACCTCCGTAGGTACGGTTTCGGTTGTAAAAACTGCGTATTATATCGTCAAGCTGGTCGTTTGAAAGATCCGGCCAGAGAATATCCGTAAAGTAAAGCTCGCTGTATGCAAGCTGCCATAAGAGAAAATTGGAAAGACGGTATTCGCCCGCAGTACGTACAAGCAGATCTGGGTAAGGACTGTGTGCGGTGTAAAGAGCACCGTCTATGTCTTTTTCGGTTACCTCGGTCATTCCGGAAGCAATAAGGGAATTTACAGCGTGCACCATTTCGGAGTGTGCTCCGTAATTGAGTGCAATATTCAGAGTGAGGGGAAGATGTGCGGAGATTTTTTCAAGATACTCGGCTTTTTCGCGTATTTTATCAGGAAGACCGGATTTATCGCCGATAAAGTGATATGCAGTGCGGTTTTCCTCAAGCTCGTTTATGCCTCTGTCCATATAGGAAGATAGCAGGCTCATAATAGTGTCCACTTCAGCCTTGGGGCGCTTCCAGTTTTCGGTGGAAAACGCATAGACCGTAACGTGAGGTATGCCAAGCTCGCG
Organism: Eubacteriales bacterium; assembly: GCA_045539485.1. Lineage (GTDB taxonomy): Bacteria > Bacillota > Clostridia > Oscillospirales > CAG-272 > RUG12395. The sequence goes on along the minus strand of JAZQFL010000051.1, from coordinate 617 downwards.
GCAATGCACCATAAGGCGGTCAAAGGATTTCATACCCTCAATGTGTCCCATGGGTCTTTGCATTCCGCGGCGCTGTGCCCATCTGCCGTTTCCGTCCATTATAAACGCGATGTGACGGAGTCTGTCATCTATTATTACAGGTTCCTTTTTCGGCGCTGTGCGCTTTTTAAAAAATGCCATAATATACTCCAATCCAACGCTAAAGCGTCAGCATCAGTTATCCTTGTTGAGGGTCTCGTTTACTGTCTTGCAAGCGACCTCGGCTGCTCTGCGGTAAGACTCCCACTTGGAGGCAAAAGATGTGGTGCCAGACATAGGAAGGTTTGCAACCATATCCTTGATGCCGCCGATGTTGTAAATGTAGCCAAGGTCAAAGCCGCGGTTCTCCATCTCGATGGTTATCATATCGTAGCTGTCGGTATCGCGCACATAACGTCCGGTAAGCGTTCTTTCATAATATGCGGGGGTAACGATCTTTTTGGATGTGAACGCAAGGTACTCAATAATTGCGCTGGTGCGATCTTCATTTGCGGTGGAGGTGGGAATGCAAACAAACGCGGCATCCCATCCGCCGAAGGGGGTGTAATATCTTTCTTGATTTTCGTCAAGCTTGGGGA
>JAZQFL010000050.1:0-2574 GCA_045539485.1 Eubacteriales bacterium | reverse complement strand
AACAACCTCGGTAACCTTGTAAAGCGTACCCTCGATATGCAGAAGAAGTATTTCGATAAGGAGATTCAGGCTCCCGCTTGCGCAGATGCACTTGACGAGGAGCTGAAGGCGGCTTGCGTTAAGGCGTATGAGGGAGTTGTCTCCAATATGGACACCTTCCATATCGCAGATGCGCTTGACTGCATCTTTGAGATGTTCAACCGCGCAAACAAGTATATCGACGAAACTACCCCCTGGACTCTTGCGAAGGACGAAAGCATGAAGGCTCGCCTCGGTACTGTTCTTTACAATCTGCTTGAGGCTATCCGTTGGGGTGCCGTAATGCTTAACCCCTTCATCCCCGCAACCTCCGCGGAGATACTCTGTCAGCTTAATACCGATAAGTGCGGTTTTGATACTATCGGTACCGCCGATAAGTTCTGCGGAATGGAGAGCGGCAAGTGTGTAAGCGACTCAAAGGTGCTGTTTGCAAGAATAGACGAAGCTAAGATGCTTGCGGAGCTTGAGGCTGAGCTTGATGCTAAGCGTAAGGCTGCAGAGGCAGAGGCGGCTAAGGAGCAGGCAAAGCTTGAAGCACCCGAAAAGATGCCCGAGATAAACTTTGATGCCTTTATGGCGGTTGAGATGCGCTGTGCAAAGATAATCGCCTGCGAGAAGGTAGAAAAATCCAAGAAGCTTCTCAAGATACAGGTAGACCTCGGCTACGAACAGCGCCAGGTGGTTTCCGGTATCGCAAAGTACTACACCCCCGATCAGCTTATCGGCAAGAAGGTTGCAATGGTAACCAATCTTGCTCCCGCAAAGCTTTGCGGAATCGAAAGCTTCGGTATGATACTCGCATCCGGTGAGGAGGACGTGCGCGTTCTCTTCCTTGACGATGCTGTGGAGCTTGGAGCAAGGATAAGATAATGATTGACACCCACGCACACTATAATAACGACCGTTACGACGAGGAGTATGAGGGCGGAGTTGCCGCTATGCTCGACTACGTCTACGCAAACGGCGTTACTCATATCGTTAATGTCGGCTGGGACATTGAAAGCAGTATACTTGCCGCAGAGCAGGCAAAAAAATACCCCGGCAGAATGTACGCCGCCGCGGGTATGCACCCATCCGATGCGCAGAAGGTGTGGCGATTTGATGCCTCCCTTGCCGAGCTTGATGACCTGCTTGCCCGCAGAGAGGAGCTTTCGATAGTTGCCCTCGGCGAGATAGGACTTGATTACCATTACGAGGATACGGACAGAGTAAAACAGAATATAATGTTCCGCAAGCAAATGGAGCTTGCAAGAAAGCACGGTGTGCCCGTAATTATCCACGATAGGGATGCACACGCGGACAGCCTTGATATGATACGCGAATTTCCCGACGTTACCTGCGTGCTTCACAGCTTCAGCGGCAGTGCGGAAATGGCAAAGGAAGCGGTAAAGCTGGGCTGTTATATCTCCTTCTCGGGAACTGTCAGCTTCAAAAATGCGCCGAAGGTCAGAGCGGCGGCTGCTGTAGTTCCGAAGGACAGGCCTCTTATCGAAACGGTCTGCCCCTATCTTGCGTCGCATCCCCACAGAGGGGAAATGAACCACTCGGGACTTATGCGCTTTACCCTTGAGGCGCTTGCCGCCGCAAGGGGAGAAACACCCGAGGAAACTGAAAGGATCACAACGGAAAACGCATTGCGTTTCTTCGGTATTTAATTGGTATTACAAAATGATGACTATTACTTACACAGTTGGAAGCGGTCTTTACGTTAATATGACAAACCGCTGTCCCAACAACTGCACCTTCTGCATCCGTAATAACGGAGAGGGAGCATACGGCAGTAACAGCCTTTGGCTTGAATATGAGCCTACGGAGGACGAGGTCTTTGAGGCTATCGTAAAGGCCGATCCCACCAAGTATTCCGAGCTTGTGTTCTGCGGATACGGTGAGCCTACCGAGCGCCTTGATCTGCTTATCGCGGTCAGCCGCCGCGTAAAGGAAAAATATCCCCACGTAACTATCCGCGTAAATACAAACGGTCTTTCCGACCTTATCGCGGGCAGAGATACCTCCTCTGATTTTGCGGGCGCCGTGGATATTATTTCCGTGAGTATGAATGCCGCATCTGCGGAAAAATATCACGAGGTATGTATCTCCAAATATGGACTTGAAGCCTACCCCGCGATGCTTGAATTCTGTAAGAACGTAAAGCGCCACGTTAAAAAGGTGATGCTTTCCGTAGTTGAGGGAACTATCTCCGACGAGGAAATTGAGATCTGCCGCAAGAACGCCGAGTCTGTCGGTGTTGAACTTAGAGTACGTGAGTATATCGCTCCGTAAGAATTAACGCAAACGTCCCCGCCGCCATTCTGAGCAAAGCGAAGAATCAGCGGGGACGTTTTTAAAGCAGGAGTAAAAATGGATTTTATTCTTATATTTCTTGAGGGAGTTATCTCCTTCATTTCGCCGTGTATGCTTCCGATGCTTCCGATATATATATCGTATTTTGCGGGAGATGCGGATAAAAAGCACAAGGTGCTCTCGCGCTCGCTTGCTTTTGTTTTGGGATTTACCGTTGTTTTCGGTCTGCTCGGT
>JAZQFL010000049.1:0-5357 GCA_045539485.1 Eubacteriales bacterium | reverse complement strand
GAGTGTCCGTATTCCACGTAATATTCAACGTTACCACTACTATTCTGCTGCTCCCGTTTGTTAAGCAGCTCGTTAAGTACTCTTGCGTGTTTATCAAGGATAAAAAGAAAGCAGAAGAGACCCTCTCGCTCAAATACGTGGACGATAGACTTCTTTCCATGCCTCACGTTGCTCTTGCGCAGGTAAAGAAGGAAATGGACTATATGCTCGAGCTTGTAGAGGAAAACACAATGTTTGCGTTCGTTGCAATGGATAAGGGCACGGACGAATACGATGAGCGTATCAGAAATAACGAGGCTGCTATCAATTTCACCAACAGCGCGCTTACAAAATTCCTTATCAGGCTTTCAAGCGGTGTTGAGCAAAGCGACGAGCGCATCATCGGTGCGTACTTCCACGTTCTCAACGACCTTGAGCGTATCGGTGACCATGCCGAGAACTTCCACGAGATAGGCATCGAGATGATAGGCAAGGATATCAGCTTCTCCGAAAAGGCTCAGGGTGAGATATCCTCCATGCGCGAAAGCGTTATGCAGATGTTCTACATTGCAAAGGATGCTTTCGAAAACCTTAACAGAGAGCAATTGCCTGCGCTCACTGCCTTGGAGGAAGGCGTGGACGTGAAGAAAAAGGAGCTTATAGCAAGCCACTTTGCCCGCCTTGCGGAAGGTAACTGCAACGTTGACGTAAGCCCGTACTATTCCTCCGTTGTTTCCGGGCTTGAAAGAGTTGCGGACCACATTGTAAACGTCGGATACAGTATAGTCAATCCGACAGGTTCACAAAAGGAAGACTAAAATTGTTTTCGCAGGTGCGGTGCTAAAAGCGCCGCACCTTTTCTTTGCTGCATCTTAATCGTTGATGTGATATATTATTCTCATAAACAACTGACAAGTTTGGGAGTAGGAGTTATGAGAATCGTAATCATAGGTCTTGGCACGATAGGCAAGACCATACTCAGAAATCTATCACGCAAAGGTCATAATATCACTATCATCGACGAGGACAAGGACAAGATAGAGAAGCTTATCGGAAAATATGACGTTTCGGGCGTTGTCGGAAACGGCGCGTGCATGGACATTCAGCGGGAAGCGGGCGTAAAGGGTGCGGATCTTGCCATTGCCCTTACAAACAGCGACGAGCTGAACGTATTTGCCTGCCTTGTAGCAAAGAAGATCGGAGTGAAGAATACCGTTGCCCGTGTCAGAAATCCCGATTACAGAAAGCAGATCATGGAGATGAAGAATGAGCTCGGCATTTCTATGATCGTAAATCCCGAAAAGGATACCGCAACCGAAATTTTTGATCTCATTAACCTGCCGTCTATCGCGCAGATCGAGTATTTTGCCAAGGGCAGGGTGCTGCTTGCGGAGATAGTTGCGGAAAAGGGCTGTGCCCTTATAGGCGAAACTCTGATAACGCTTGGCAGAAAGCTGAATACCAAGGTGCTGATCTGTGCAGTTCAGAGAGGGGAAAGCGTTATTATTCCTGCGGGTAATTTTATGATCGAGGAAGGCGACAGGATACATCTGACCTCGGATGCAAAATCCCTGCGTGATTTTTTGGCAGAGGTCGATCTTGTCAGCTCCCCGCTGAAAAACATTATGATAGTCGGCGGCAGCAGAATAGCATATTATCTTGCCGATGAGCTTTCCGAAAAGAAATACAAGGTAAAGCTTATCGAAAGCAACCGCAGTATTGCGGAAGAGCTTGCCGACGAGCTTCCCCGTGTAACGGTAATTCACGGAAACGGAACACAGCACGACCTGCTCCTTGAAGAAGGAATCGAAGCTATGGATGCCTTCGTTGCCCTCACCGATATCGACGAGGAAAATATGGTCGTATCTATGTTCGCAAATAAAATGAAGGTCAAAAAGACCATAACGCAGATAAAAAGCAGGGATCTTATCGGTATGCTGGGCGAGCTTGGCATTAAAAATAACGTATCCCCCAAGGATATCGTTGCCAACCGTATAATCAGTTATATCCGCGCACTTGCGAATACAAGGGGCAGTAACGTTCTGACACTTTACCGTTTGGTAAACGACCAGGTGGAAGCCTTGGAGTTTTATGCCAAAAAGCCCGAGCGCATTTACGATAAGCCCTTGAAGGAATTGAAGATCAAGGCAAACTGCCTTGTTGCCTGCATCATCCGCGAGAACGAGGTCATAATTCCAAACGGTAATGATTCTATCAAGCTCGGTGATAACGTCATCGTTGTGACCACACACAAAAACTTCGATGATCTGACCGATATTCTCGAGTAAGGCGGCGTACGGTATGAATTATAAAAAGCTCGGAAAAATACTCGGTAAGATAATGGTACTTGAAGCGGTATTGATGCTTGCACCGCTTGCCGTTGCCTTTATATACCGAGAGGGTGTAAAAAACATCCTTGCCTTTGCAATACCTGTCCTTGCGCTTACGCTGATAGGCTTTTTACTGCAGATCCCGAAGCCCGACAGAGATGCGCTCTATCAAAAGGAGGGCTTTGCACTGACTGCTCTCGTATGGCTTGTAATGACGCTTGCGGGTGCTGTTCCGTTCGTTATCAACGGAGATATTCCCAATTACATAGACGCTTGGTTTGAAATTATGTCGGGCTTTACCACAACGGGCTCAAGCGTTATCCCCGATATCACAGCGGTATCTCACTCCACGCTCTTTTGGAGAAGCTTTTCCCACTGGGTAGGCGGAATGGGCATCCTTGTGTTCGTGCTGATCTTCATTCCCGAAAGCGATGACGGCTCGTCGATGCACCTGCTCCGCGCGGAAAGCCCCGGACCGCAGGTCGGCAAGCTCACCTCCAAAATGAAGGTTACTGCACGGATACTCTATCTCATCTATCTCGGTATGACCGTGCTTGAAGTCATCATATTGATGCTTGATAAGCCTATCCCCGGATATGAGGGAGAGAAATTCTTCTTCAGTCTGCTCGCAACGTTTGGATGTGCGGGCACGGGCGGCTTCGGCTTCATCCCCGGAAGTATGGAGCTGTTCCATCCCTTCTCGCAGTATGTGATGGCGGTATTCCTCATACTGTTCGGAGTTAATTTCAGCTTGTACTATCTGATATTGATCGGCAAGGTAAGGCAGATCTTCAGAAGCGAGGAGTTCAAGAGCTACTTCCTCATTATCGGAGCGGCGGTCGCCTTTGTATTTATAAGCCTTGTGTGGAGGCTTGAGTCCTTCCCGCAGACCTATACCGCGGAGGAATCGTTCAGGCACGCGCTGTTCCAGGTGGCATCTCTGATGACTACCGCAGGCTACACGACCACGGACTACGATGTGTGGCCGATGCTTGCAAAAACAACGCTTGTGGTGGTAATGTTTATCGGTGCTATGGCGGGCTCTACCGCAGGCGGCATCAAGGTATCGAGAATTGTAATTGCTGTTAAGGGCGCATATATCAACGTGCGGAAGCTCATCAATCCCCGCTACGTTCCCAAAGCAAAATTTGAAGGCAAGTCCTTGGAGGAGCGCACCATCAACGATGTGTTTGCTTTTATCACGCTGTACTCATTTATCTTTGTGGCGGCGCTCTTATTGCTGTCTTTCGATGCCGTTAACGGAACGGTTGTGCAAATAGCATCTGATGCGGGAAATTATGAAGTGGAGCACGGCTTCTTTTCCAATTTCTCGGCGGTGCTTACGTGTATATCCAATGTCGGCCCCGCATTTGAGGCGGTAGGCCCGTATTCGAGCTTCGCGGGATACAGCGGATTTTCGAAAATAATCATGACCCTTACGATGATGCTCGGCAGACTTGAAATACTTCCCGTATTCATTCTGTTCAGCCCCAAAGCGTGGAAAAGGGTATAACAAAATAAGGGCTGACCGAGTTACGGTCAGCCCTTATTTTCGTTATTTCTTTCTGAAAAGAACCTTATAAACAAGCAGATACACAAGTATGCTGAAGGGAATTGCAGTAAAGGTATCGAGTATGGAGTGCTGTTTTACAAAGGTGGTGGAGAGTATGACGTTGATGCAAAGGAAAGTCATAACGGGGGCGGGCCATTTGAGGGGATAAAGCTCGCGCGCCTCCCAAGCGGCAAAAATGATGCCGCAGCAGCCGATAACGTGCATACTGGGAATGACGTTTGTGTTCGTATCGGCGGCATAGATGCCTTCAAGAATGTGTGTGAAGAAATTTTCACGTCCGAGTGTAGCAAGGTCGGGGCGGAGATCCTGACCGTTCGGGAAGAACAGCGAGAAGATAAGCACCGTAAAAAAGCCTATGCCGATAAAGGCGCAGTATTTTTTCAGTCCCTCGCCGTTAAAAAACAGCAGATAAAGCCCCGTTACGGCAAGGAGCGCGTACCAGATAACGTAAAAGATAACGTACTGCTCCACAAATGGTATATGATCGTCAAGCGGTATGTAGGAGACCCAGTAGTCCGTTGTCGGTACTATGGCTTCAACTGCGAAATATGCAATAAGGTAAACGGGGAACACAATAAGCCAAGGCAAATATTCAAAACGCTCTCGTTTTGTTTGTCCCGCTGTAAGCATACCTTTGACGGGGCTTTCCGCGGATAACAGAAAGCGGAAATGCTTTTTCATTCATTACCTCCGTTATTTGAGGAGCGAGGGCTTGTTTTCGGGGTTGGTGATTACGCGTATGGCGTCCTTGATGTTGAATATCTCAATTGTCGATGCACCCTTCTGCCACTCGCCGTCAAGCGTCCAGTCCATTTGTTCGTTTGCTGTTACAGTGATCTTGGATGCCGAGAAAAAGTCGAGCATATAGGAGCTGTAATCGGCTGAAGAGAGCGCGCGGATTATCTCGCTCAGCTCCACGATGTTTGTGGGATTGCGCACAAGCAGCGTTTCGAACTTGCCGTCGTTCATATCCACTATCTTCGGGGAAATGGTAAGAAGCCCCGCAACGGAGGTGGAGTTGGAAACGGCGCCGAATATATAATCGCCCTCCACCGTTCTTTCGGGAGTGTCGAAGCGCAGGTGGTGCGGGCGTATGGTCGAGAGGTCGTTTATGCCTTCAAGCACGTATGCAAGATGCCCGAGCGAGTTTTTTACGTTCTGCGGGGTTGCGTAGCTTGCCTTGGTAAACGCTCCGAAGGATGCAACGTAGGTAAAATGGCGTCCGTTGAAGGAGCCGACGTCAAGGAAACGGGCGCTTCCCTCCATTATGTCCTTTGCCGCCTTCATAATGTTCTTTGAAAGCTTCAGGCTGTTTGCAAAATCATTGGTGCTTCCCGCGGGGATATAGCCGAGCGGAGCGGCGGCGCCGCATTCAAGCAGTCCGTCAACGCATTCATTGAAGGTGCCGTCGCCTCCGATACAAACGACAAGGTCGGTATCGTTTGCGCATTCCGCCACCTTTTTTCGGCAGTCAC
>JAZQFL010000048.1:0-7536 GCA_045539485.1 Eubacteriales bacterium | reverse complement strand
GGAGCCTCCCGCAACGGAGCCCCCGGCAACGGAGCCTCCCGCAACGGAGCCTCCCGCAACGGAGCCTCCCGCAACGGAGCCTCCCGCAACGGAACCTCCCGCAACGGAGCCTCCCGCAACGGAACCTCCGGTAACAGAACCACCCGTAACCGAACCACCTGTAACCGAAGAGCCTCTTCCCGAGCTTACCGAGCTTCCCGCGGACGGCACACTTATTTATTATGAGGATTTTGACGGTCTTAAATCTGCTTCCGGTACTGCTCTTCTCGCCGAGCTTGGCTGGACAAAGCCCAACAAGACGGGAGGAGTGTCCGTAAGCTCCACGTCGGTGCTTGCCGTAAAGCCTCTTAACGGCGGAAAAGCACTGTACGTTACAAACTATGCAAACGGTAATGAGGGCAAGGATTCTTACTACACGATAATTTCCGGAGACAAGTTCAAGTATTTTGCGGACTGCGCATACACCGTGCAGTATGATCTCAAGTATACGGACGCCGCTTCCGCATCGCGTTATATAAATATAATAACGGATTTCGGCGGCTCGTATTATAATTCCTTCCACCTCCGCAACAGCGGATACGGACACAATCAGTATTTCTTTGCGGGTAAGTGGTATAATTTCGAGGACGGTAATTATACCGCAAAGTCCTCAAGCACTTCAAAGACATCAAAGACCACGGTTGCATATAAGCTCCTCGGCAAATACTATGACGGTACTCAGCTCCTTTCGGGCATCAACCTTTCCGTAAGATGCGTATACGAGCCCGAGCGCGGAACGTCAATGTACGTCCGTATAAACGATGCGGGCTATCCCGGCTCGGGCAAGTGGACGGCTGTTTCCGCGATAAAGGACGGCGCAAAGGGCTCCGTACTGCCCGCAAGCGAGTTCGGCGGCGGCGCTGTTATGCTCAAGGTTGGCGGTAAGCAGAACGGCTACGTAGATAACATCATAGTATGGCTCGGCGCGGGCGATGAGCCTGCGGATAAGTCGGTGCAGTATATCGATACCGCAGAGTGCCACAAGTATACGGAAAAGGACGGCGAGACCGTCTGCTTCATTTGCGGCGATAGCTATAAAAATATAGAGGGTGACGTCTGGTTCCTCTCCATAGCTCCCGAATATGAGGGCGGAGTGTTCTCCGAAAAAGCGTATTATGCGGGTGCAAGCGCGCTTGATGAAAGCTTCAAGCTTGAAAACGACAGTAAAATGCAGCTCATCTCCGAAACAAGCGCTACGGAGTTTGCGGCATATCTTGCAAGACTTGACAGTGAAAAAGACCTTGCGCGCGAATTTTACCGCGAGAAAAACGGTAATCTTTACGCCTCCTACCGCTTCACGGACGGAGAGAACAAGGGCAAACGCATATATACCTACTATTTTTCCGTTGATAAGACGGTGAGGGTAGTAGAGGAATATGCAGTAGGCCTCTCGGCCGAGCAGTTCGGATATATATATAATAAAAAGGAAGGCGACGCAACGCGCATCTACCAGTACGGACTTTCAAAGGACAAGGGCTACGGAATGCTCTACATCATCAAATGTGCCGATAATTCCGTTATTATCATAGACGGCGGCTCTTATCAGCATTTTGACAGCAAGGAGATGCAGAATTTGATGAGCGTTCTCCGTGAGGTAACGGGTACTGCCTCTCCCGAAAAGGTTCGCGTTTCCGCGTGGATAATTACTCACGGACATCAGGACCACCTTGCGGGCTTCAGCCTGTTCTTGGGCACGTTCGGCTCTCAAATAACTATCGAAAGAATGGCGTTTAATTTGCCCTCCGTTTATACCGATCACGGTCTCCTTTCCGCTGTGAGAAGCGAAACGGAAAAAATGTACGGCTACGTCAAAAAGTCCACGCTGCTTGAAAATATCAAATTCTATAACTTCCATACGGGCGAAACTCTGCGCATTGCCGACGTTGAAATAGACGTTATCTACACTCACGAGGACCTCGTTGATGCCGTAACGGGCAAAACGGGCATAGCGGGAGATTTTAATAATTCCTGCTCCGTGTTTACCGTAAGGATCGACGGGTATAATATACTTATTACGGGTGATATAAACAAGCCCGTACAGACCATACTTCTCCGCAATCAGCGCGTGGCACTGAACGAAGCAAAGGCGGTCCAGACAGCGCACCATATCTTAAACGATATCCGCACGCTTTATGCCGTTATAAAGGCAGAATTTGTGTTCGTTACCGCACCCTCCTCCCGCCTTACGTCTGCCGATCTTTACAAACAGCTTCACGCGGTATTAAAGCAGTATGCGGGTGATGATATATACTGCCAGTGCGATGCAACAATGGGCTTTGAAGTAAAGGACGGCAAGCTTGTGAAGGTATACGAAAAGAAAGCACTCGGAACAAAATACACGGATTGGACTTGGTAAATGAAGTCAAAGAAAACCGGTAATGATAATTTTGGCGGTATTTTCGGTTATCTGCCGTTAATACTTATGCTTGTGTTCGTTATAGGCGCGGCGGTGTTTCTGCTTACGTCGGGCGACAGCCTTACGGCAGAGGGAATATACGAGCGCCTCTCGGGCAGTAACCGAATAGTAACCGCGCTTCTTATAATATTGCTGTTTGCAATAAAAAGCATGACGGTGTTTGTGCTTTATAACATCCCCGTTGCGGCGGCGGGACTGCTGTTTCCGTTTTGGGAGGCGCTGATAATAAATCTTATCGGCACCGCTATATGCGTTTCGCTGCCGTATTTCATCGGGCGCTCGCAGGCGGGCGGACCGCTTGTGAAAAAAGCGCTCGAAAAGAACGCCGTACTGCGAAGGATATCGGAAAGCGAGAGGGAATATTCCTTCTTTCTTTCGCTTGTTTTGCGCGTATTAAGCCTGCCGAGCGACCTTTTGGGACTTTTTCTCGGCTCTATGAAGGTAAGCTATCCCGTGTTTCTCCTCGCCAGTATGCTCGGTATCACACCGGGTATGATATGGGTAACGCTTCTCGGCGGTGCAGCCGTCGGCAGAGGGACGCCTGCGTTCTGGGTGATACTCGGCATAGATGTCTTTATGATATGCGTTGCTGTTTTAGCGTTCAGAAAAAAGTACGGAAAGATAAAATAGCAAGTTGACACTGAATATATAATATGGTAGAATGTAAGCAATTCTTTTTTGAGGTGAAAAATGCCCGATACTTTTGAGATGTGGGACGTTATATACACGTTTCTTCTTTCCATGGTACCCATAATCGAGCTGCGCGGTGCAATACCTCTCGGTGCAGCCTTGGGCCTTCCTTGGTATATTAATTACATAGTGTGCGTTATCGGTAATTTTCTGCCCGTTCCTTTTATACTCCTTTTCATCCGTGCGATACTCAATTGGATGAAAAAGGTGCCTAAGCTTGCAAAGATCGCCCTCTGGCTTGAAGCGCGTGCGGCAAAAAAATCGGATAAGGTAAGTAAGTACGCCTCCCTCGGTCTTCTCGTGTTCGTTGCTCTGCCTCTGCCCGGTACGGGAGCATGGACCGGCTCTCTTGTTGCCGCTTTGATGGAAATGAGGTTGAAGCACTCGCTTATCTCCGTGTTCTGCGGTGTACTCATTGCCGGAGTTATAGTAACGCTTATCGCGTACGGCGCGCTCGGATTTCTCAGCTTTTTGCTGTAAAAAGCCGAATCGGTATTGCAATTTGCGTTTTTATGTGTTACAATTACGCAGTTAAATAAATAATTCTTATCAAGAGCGGCGGAGGGACTGGCCCGATGAAGCCCGGCAACCTGTTTGCGAAAGCAAAAAAGGTGCTAAATCCCGAGAGATGAGATATAAAGCACTCTCGGTTTGTCGGGGGTGCTTTTTTTCGCCGAAAAGAGGAAAAAATGGAAAGAAAGCTTTTTACAAGTGAATCGGTCACCATGGGTCACCCCGATAAAATGTGCGACCGTATAAGCGATTCCGTGCTTGATGCCATCATCGAGGCGGACCCTGCGGCACGCGTTGCGTGCGAGTCCTTTACCACCACGGGTGTTGTTTGCGTAATGGGTGAGATAACCACCACCGCATACGTTGACATCGAGGGCATCGTAAGAAATGCGGTACGCGAGATAGGCTACACCCGCGCAAAGTACGGCTTTGATGCGGATACCTGCGCAGTTCTTAATTCCATCCACGGTCAGTCCCCCGATATTGCGCTCGGCGTTGACAAATGCCTTGAGGCAAAGCAGGGAGAAAGCGACGGACTTGATACAGGTGCAGGCGACCAGGGTCTGATGTTCGGCTATGCGTGCGATGAAACGCCCGAGCTGATGCCCCTTCCCATATCTCTTGCGCACGCGCTTGCAAAGCGCCTTGACGAGGTACGTCTCTCAAAGACTCTCCCTTACCTCCGTCCCGACGGAAAGACTCAGGTGACTGTAGAGTATGAGGGCGACGAGCCCGTTCGCCTTGAGGCTATCGTAGTTTCCTCCCAGCACGATCCCGACGTAACTCAGGAGAAGATACGCGAGGACATCTGCCGCGAGGTTATATATAAGATATGCCCCGAAAAGCTTATTGACGAAAACACCAAGATATACGTTAACCCCACGGGCCGCTTCGTTGTCGGCGGTCCTCAGGGAGACACGGGTCTTACCGGCAGAAAGATCATCGTTGATACCTACGGCGGCTATGCCCGCCACGGCGGCGGTGCATTCAGCGGTAAGGACCCCACGAAGGTAGACCGCAGTGCCTGCTATGCCGCAAGATATCTTGCAAAGAACATCGTTGCCGCAGGTCTTGCGCGCCCCTGTGAGGTACAGCTTGCATACGCTATCGGCGTTGCACGTCCCCTTTCCGTACGTGTTGATACCTTCGGCACGGGCAAGATAGGAGACGCTGAGATCGCGGACAAGGTAAGCGCGCTCGTTGACCTCCGTCCCGCCGCTATTATTGAAAAGTTCGGTCTGCGCCGTCCCATCTACCGTCAGCTTTCCGCTTACGGCCATATGGGCAGAGAGGATCTTAACGTAGCCTGGGAAGCAAGGGATCTTGCTGAAAAACTTAAGTAACAACTATTCCTTATGCCCCGATGTCATCCTCGAGCGGAGGTATGCCCTTTCGGGATTCTTCGCGCTATTCGAGAATGACGCGAAAGGGCATACCGCAGCGAAGGATCTTGCGGGGCATAATACGGTATAATCTGAGTGGCACCCCTTCGGTTTTGGCATATCCTGAAATCGGAGGGGTGTTATGTTTGAGATATTTATTTGCGTTTTTGCGGTATACGGCGTGTTTTGTGCCATAAGAGAGCTTTATCTGATAATTGACAGAAAAGGCCGTGCGTCGGAGGATGATGATGAGAGAAGAATTAAGAGAAAATGAAGAAAAGCTTTCCGGCGCAGTAACGCAGGTGGTGTACAAAAGCGAGGATACGGGATATTCGGTCGTCCGTATACAGTCGGGGAGGGAGGAATATACCCTTGTCGGCACTATGCCCGACGTAGCGGAGGGCGAAACGCTTACCGCTATCGGCGAGTGGATGAAGCACGCCGAGTACGGCAAGCAGTTAAGGGTAAAGGAGTACGAGCGCCAGCTCCCCGCAGGCGCGGAGGCTATGCTCCGCTATCTTGCCTCGGGTGCAGTACCGGGTGTAGGCCCCAAAACTGCAGTAAAAATAGTTGACCGCTTCGGCGAAAAGACCTTTGAAATTATGGACAAGCATCCCCTCTGGCTTGCGGAGATACCGGGTATATCCGCAAAAAAGGCAAGGGAGATAGGCGAGAGCTTTGCAAAAAGATCAAGCATGCGCTCGCTTCTTATGATGTGCGGAGATATACTTTCCCCCGCTATGGCTATGCGGGTCTATAAAAGGTGGGGCAGTGCCGCCGCAAGGCTTGTGGAGGAAAATCCTTACCGTCTTGCATCGGAGTTTGATGGTATCGGCTTTGCACGTGCGGACAAGCTTGCGGTAAGCATAGGCTTTGCGGGCAATGCCGCATACCGTGTGCAGAGCGCTATATGCCACGTGCTTGACTCTGCCTCCGCAAACGGGCATTGCTGTCTTCCGCCCGATATGCTGACAGACGAGGTCTGCAAGCTTATTTCATCGGATAAGGAAACTGTAAACGCGCAAAGGGACGAGCTTATCAAATGCGGCGAGCTTGTGTGCGAGGGGCATACGGGGCTTATATTCAGGCGCAGTATGTGGAACGCAGAGCGCGACATTGCGCTTCGCCTCTCTGAGATCGACGGCAGCTGTGCGCGCATCGGAATAGAGGATGCAGACGGAATAATTACAATGATAGAGGCGGAAAGCGGTATAAAATTCGCTCCGCTTCAAAAGCGTGCCATATTCAGCGCGGTGGAATCGGGCGTTTCTGTTATTACGGGAGGCCCCGGTACGGGTAAGACAACGGTCATACTTGCGCTTATCCGCATTTTTGAGGAAATGGGGCAGGAGTGCGCCCTTGCCGCCCCTACGGGCAGAGCCGCAAAGCGAATGAGCGAGGCAACGGGCCACGAAGCAAAAACGGTACACCGTCTGCTTGAAATGGATTTTCAAGGGGAGGACACGGAGCCGCAGTTTTTGCGCGACGAAAAAACACCCATTGAAGCAAGAGTTATAATAATCGACGAAGCAAGTATGCTTGATATCTATCTGTGCCGTGCGCTGTTGCGTGCGGTGCGAAACGGCTGCCGCGTTATCTTTATAGGCGATAACGATCAGCTTCCCCCCGTGGGTGCGGGAAACGTACTTGCGAGCATTATAGAAAGCGAGGCTTTTTCCACCGTAAGACTTACGGAGATATTCCGCCAGGCGGAAAAAAGCCTTATCGTGCGCAATGCGCACGCGGTAAACAGGGGCGAGATGCCTGTTACCGACAGCACAAACGAGGACTTTTTCTTCCTTGTGCGCGAGAATGCACAGCTGTGTGCAGACACGGTTGCAGACCTTTGTGCGCGCAGACTGCCAAAAAGCTACGGCGATATGGGAAGGCGCGGTGTTCAGGTCATCTGTCCGAGCCGCCGCGGCACAGCAGGTACGGAAAATCTTAATATCATCCTGCGCGACCGCCTTAACCCCGCCGCTAACGGAAAGGCGGAAAAGGAGATTGGCGGAAGACTGTTCCGCGAGGGCGATAAGGTAATGCAGACGCGCAATAATTATGAGCTTGAATGGAAGGCGGGAACGCGCGAGGGCAGGGGAGTGTTCAACGGCGATATAGGCACGCTTCTCAGATTTGACCCTTCAAGCGGAGGTGCTCAGATACGCTTTGACGATAGGGTAGTGCAGTACCCCCTTGCGGATTTTGAGGATATAGAGCACGCATACGCGGTAACGGTACACAAAAGCCAGGGCTCGGAATACCCCATTGCGGTAATTCCGCTTTCTGCCTGCGCGCCGATGCTTCAAACGCGCAATATGCTGTATACGGCAATCACCCGCGCGCGCACTTACGTAATTCTGGTGGGCAGTAAGCAGATACTTGAAAATATGGTGAATAATGATAGCCGCGCAGTTAGATACAGTGGACTCTCAAGAAGAATCAGAGAATATATACCGGCGGAATAACTGTAGGGGAGGGGTCTCCCCTCCCGCAAAA
>JAZQFL010000047.1:0-4378 GCA_045539485.1 Eubacteriales bacterium | reverse complement strand
CTGCTTCCCGACGGCAGACTTGCCGTAAGCTGTCAGGCAAACGAGAACAGCGGAGCTGTCACGGGCAGAAATGCCGTTTTCAACAGCACCATGAACGTAATGATCTCCAAAAAGCCGATAACGCTTGAAAACTGCAAGGATATCACCGAGGCGGATTTCGAGCACGTTACGGAATTCCCGCTCCATAAAGGAGAGGAAAGCTTTGCTATCTGGCCCGCAATGTGGGTACACGGGGATATGTTCCTTGCCTGCGCTCAGTGCGGCAACAACGACGGCACGCGCTACGGACTTTACCTGCGCCGCGCTCCCATAGCTACAATTTGATTCGATCATCACATCAAGCTCCCATATCGCTTCCTTTAACGGGTGATATGGGAGCTTTTGTGTTTTTCATTGCGTTTTTTCGTATATTTACAAAAATTTTCAATGCGTTTTTTCTAAAAAACAATGTTTTTTATATTGCGTTTTTTCTTTGGGTATGATATATTGGAGTTGCGAGGAGGGATGTTATGCTTTTTAAAAGAAAGATATACGCAAAGCTGCTTGAATGGAAACGCACCGCAAGCAAGGATAAAGCCATTTTGATAGAGGGCGCACGCCGAATAGGCAAATCCACGGTTGCCGAGGAATTTGCAAAAGCAGAATATAAAAGCTATCTGCTCATTGATTTCAACGATGCAAGCAACATTGTTTTCGATGCCTTCAACAAATATCTCGGAGATCTTGACACGTTTTTTATGATACTCTCCACCGAATACGGCAAGATACTGTATCCGGGCGAATCACTTATAATCTTCGACGAGGTTCAACGCTTTCCCAAAGCAAGACAGTCCATAAAAAAGCTGGTCAAGGACGGAAGATTCGATTATATTGAAACAGGCTCGCTCATTTCCATACAGGAAAACGTGGCAGACATAACCATACCGTCGGAGGAGCGGATGCTTAAAATGTATCCGTTGGATTTTGAGGAATTCTGTTGGGCAATGAACGAGGAGATGCTTGCGGAATATATTAAAAAGTGCTTTCGAGAGCTGAAGCCTCTCGAGCAAGATCTACACCACAAAGCGATGCTTCTTTTCAAGCAATATATGCTTGTCGGCGGGATGCCGCAAAGTCTGCGCGCCTATCTGGAAAACGGGCGCAGCTTTCACGCTTCCGATTCGGAAAAACGCGATATCCTTTCCCTTTACAGAAACGATATCGGCAAGGCGGATGTCCGTTATCGCACAAGGATAGCTTCCGTTTTTGAACAGATACCCGCCTTTCTTTCACTGCATGAAAAGCGCGTAAGACTGTCGAATATTGAAAGCAACGCAAGCTATCCCTCGTATCAAGACACCTTTTTCTGGCTCGGCAACTCGATGATAACGAATGAGTGCTTCAATTGCAATGACCCTAATATAGGGCTTTCGCTGAACGAGGACAGAGCGTTTATCAAATGCTATATGGGTGACACGGGACTTTTGGTCAGTCACGCATTTACGGAAAACGAGATTTCGGAAGGCGAGCTTTACAAGCAAATACTTCACGATAAGCTTTCCGTTAACGAGGGAATGCTTTTCGAAAATGCTGTAGCACAATGCCTCGTTGCAAACGGACACAAGCTGTTTTTCTACACCCGCTACAGCGAAGAAAAACACCGCAATGATATTGAAATAGACTTTATTATATCAAACGGAAGCTTAACCAAACCGAAGATCGTTCCCATTGAAGTTAAATCATGCAAACGCTACAAAACCGAATCACTGAACAAATTCAAAGAAATATATAAAAGCCGCATCGGAAAAGCATATATAATCCATCCGAAAAACCTGTCTGTAAAGGATGACATAACCTGCCTGCCTGCATATATGGCAATGTGTTTATAAAGCTTTTAACGAAAGGACAGCAATATGAAACTTGAAACTATCTTCCAAAACGGAATGGTATTCCAAAGGAACAAGCCGATACGCATCTTCGGCACCGGAGACGGCGTTTGCAAAGCCGAGATGTGCGGTATAAGTGCCGTTTCCGAGAGGACCGAATGGGGCTGGCTTGTCACCCTTCCCGCACTTGAGGCGGGCGGCCCTTACACCGTAAGCCTTGATCTTAACGGCGAAAAGCGCACTCTTTCGGACGTTTACATCGGCGAGGTGTTTATCGCATCGGGTCAATCCAATATGGAGATGCCCCTCTTCCGCACCCAAAACGGATTTGACGAGGCAAAGCACGCAGAGGATAACCTTATACGCTTTTTTAACGTCCCCAAGCGCCAAAAAGAAGGCTTTTTGTGCTGGAACCGCCACTTTGAGCCCGTATTTAACAAGGATACCGAATGGCAGATATGCACCGAGGAAAGCGCTCTGCACTTCTCCGCAATAGGATATTACTTTGCAAAGAATCTGCGCCGAGAGCTTGACGTTCCCGTGGGAATAATAAGCTGTAACTGGGGCGGCAGAGTTATCCGCGCGTTTATCCCGTATGAGGATTGCGAAAACGAGCCCGCAATGGCAAACGAAGTCGCGGCATACAAAAAGGCAATTACCGCAATGCCCGACGAGGAGTACGAAAAGGAATTTGCAAGGTTTATAAAGGAAATGGAGATCCAGTGCCGATCGACCGACGATACCTTTGAAAACACCAGGCTGTACGGCAATAAATTTGCCACCGCGCACGATATGACCGTCGCAAAATACGCAAAAGCAATGCCGTACGGAAAGTACTCCCCCGACAGACCGGGCGGACTTTGGTCTACCATGGTGCGCCATATCTGCCCCTTCTCCGTAAAGGGAGTTCTGTGGTATCAGGGTGAATCGGACAGCCGCACCTCCAATTATTTTGAAAAATACCGCACTATGCTTAACGCTTGGCGCCGCGAGTTCTTTGACCCCGAGCTTCCCTTCCTTGCAGTGGAGCTCGCCCCCTTCCGCCGAGACGGCACGTATGAGGAGCAAACGGTAAACATCCTCGGCTTCCACACCCTGCGCGAGGTTCAGCAAAGATGCGCCGACGAGCTTGAAAACAGCTATCTTGCCGCGCTTATCGACTGCGGAGACGAGTTTGATATTCATCCCGAAAACAAAAAGACCCCCGCATACCGTCTGTGGCTGCTGGCGGCAAAATACCTCTACGGTATGGACGTAACGGCAGACGCACCGAGATACGAAAGCCACCGCTTCCTCGAGGACACGGCGGCAATAGTAAAGGTAAAGAACGCAAAGAAGCTCTTTGCCTCGGGAATACGCAACTTCTGGATGGCGGGCGAGGATGCCGTTTTCTACCCCTGCCGTGCAGTTCTTGTCGGCGATACGGAAATACGCATCAGAGCACCGCGCGTTAAGGATCCCAAGTACATCCGCTACGCGTTTTTGCCTTATCCCGAGCAGGAATGCATCGCAAACGAGGCGGGGCTTCCCCTTATGCCCTTCCGTACCGACAGCTTTACAAGCATAACGCTTGTGCGCGACATAACTGAACCACGGGTTGATTGACAAGAGATACATATTGTGCTAAACTGTTTTTGACAGGCGGAGCGTACGGCCGCAAGTCAAATTCTGATGAAAGGAGGCAGTAAAATGACAGAGAAAATATACGGATGCTTTTATCTTGCCTCACAGGTGACCCTTTCCCGCTGACTCAAACAGCCGAATGAGTCGCGGAAAGCCCTATGCAAAGGCTGATAAGCCTCCCGAATTTTCGGGGAGCATCCGCAGATTGCGGATGCTCCCTTTTCTTTAAAAAAGAGGATTCTAACCCAAATCCCTTTACATATAAGAAAAGGAGAAAGAATGTTAGACATAGTGGCGTTCGGCAAACGGCTTTCAGAACTTAGGCGAAAAGCGAACCTGACACAGCGCGATATCGCCGAAATATGCAATGTTTCCGCTCAGGCCGTGTCAAAATGGGAGAGAGGCTGCTGCTGCCCCGATCTTCTCATACTTGACGAGGTTGCCTCGGCACTTGGAGTGGAGGTAAAAGATCTGTTCGTTTTTCTGTAAGCCGCCAAAGACCTGTAAGTTACTCAACAGGTGATGAAATTCAAAGCTCCCCGATGACCGTACATCATCGGGGAGCTTTTATATTAGTTTTCAGCCTCAGCCGGTTCGGGCTCCGCCACAACGACAGAAACCTCATGACTGCGAAGCTCGTCTGCCTTTGTTACGGTAATGCTAAGATTGCCGTAGGTAAAGGAGTAACCTTCCTCGGGTATGGTACCGCACTGCTCGGTGACCCAGCCGTTAACGGTAGAGGACGCGATCTCCGCGTCAGTCTCCAGTTCAAAGTAATCGAAAAACTCATCAATGGAAGTTGCGGTCAGCACCTTGAAGCTGTTATCGCCCAGCTTTTCGATATTTGTTACCGCCTCGTCCTGCTCGTCCCATATCTCGCCGACGATCTC
>JAZQFL010000046.1:0-4402 GCA_045539485.1 Eubacteriales bacterium | reverse complement strand
GTTGAGTGGCCCGATTCGGCAAGCAGAGTTTTAAGTGTGTTATACACCTTTACGGAGCGTTCAAGCATTCGCGGGAATTCATCTCGTTTCGGAATTATCATAAATTCCTGAATGTCAAGACCGTTATCGGAGTGCTTGCCGCCGTTGATCACATTAAGCATCGGCACGGGCATCTCGTTTGCTCCGCATCCTCCGATATATCTGTAGAAGGGAAGACCGCTTACCATAGCGCCGCATTTTGCGGCGGCAAGAGATACTGCGAGGATCGCATTAGCGCCGTAACGGGATTTGTTTTCGGTACCGTCGCCCTCGCAAAGCAGTCTGTCGATCTCCCTTTGGTTTGTTACATCGCGGAAAGAAAGTCTGTCTCTTATCTCTGTGTTAATAAAATTCACAGCTTTTTCTACGCTTTTGCCGCTATATAGGTCATCACTGCCGTCGCGTAATTCGTGCGCTTCAAATTTTCCGG
The DNA here is from genome assembly GCA_045539485.1 of Eubacteriales bacterium. GTDB lineage: Bacteria > Bacillota > Clostridia > Oscillospirales > CAG-272 > RUG12395. The sequence continues at coordinate 3,933 of JAZQFL010000046.1, read as the reverse complement.
TTGATGCTCCGCTCGGTGCTATAGCGGTTCCGCAGTAATTACCGCACCATACCTCGGCTTGAACAGTGGGAGTTCCTCGCGAGTCAAGGACCTGTCTTGCTCTCATTCTTTCTATTTTGTGGTACATAGATACACCTCCGTTTTTGTTAATTGTTTCCCAAAAACGAAGGTGTATTCTGTTTTGCGATAATTATTTCATTTTTGTTAATGCGTTGAGAAGAACTGCCGCTTCGCCGCGCGTTATTATGCTGTTAGCAGAAACGTTTCCGTTTTCTATAGGAAGAAGTCCGTAAGCAGCTGCGGTTTGCATTGCTCCCTCGCACCACGCGGGGCAGGAATCATCATCCGCAAATGTTTGAACAGCTTCGTTTTCGGCGTTGATTACTGCTTTTGCCATAATTGCTGCTTCAGCGCGTGTTACGGCATCGTTGGGGCGGAAAAGAACTTTTCCGCTTTCAATGCTGCCCTTGACTATACCAAGCTCAGCCGCTGTTGCAACGTAAGCTTTATACTTCGCGGGAACAGCGTTTGCATCACTGAATTTACCGGTTTCCGTTGTTGTGGGATCGATACCTGCGGCTTCCATAATATATGAGAGCATCTCCGCGCGTGTGACCTGACCGTTAGGATCGAAATAGCTGTTGTTTCCGATCTTAGTGCCCTGCATCAGGCCCTTTGCTGTAACGGCGATCGCCGCGTATTCGTACTCGGTCTCTCCAACATCTGAGTAGACGGTTTTTGTTTTGTTCTTCACGGTCTTAACAGTGACCTTTTCCACAGAACTGTAATTACCGTACTTGTCATATACAACGTAGGAGAAGCTATCCTTGCCGGTATAGTTCTTTTTAGGGGTGTATTTGAAATCGCCGTAGTTTTCGGATACAAGCTCTACCGAGCCTTTTTTAGGTTGCTTGATAATTTTGAAGCAGAGCTCATCCCCTTCGGGGTCGGTTGCCGAAAGGCGTGAATAGAGAGGTACGTTCTTGTAGGTTTCAAAGGACGGTGCGGATTCGGGAATTGCAGCAACGGGAGCAGCGTTAATTCCCTCCAGAAAGACGATGTTGAAGCAATGCTCTGCGGAACCGTATTTCTCGCTTAATGTGTAGCTGAATGAGGAGGTGTCGATCTCCGCGGATGCCGCTCGGAAACGGAGCATATCGAGCATATCCTCGCTTACCTTTGTTTCGTTCTTTATAACGGTGTTACCGATATAAAGGTATCCTTCCTCAGAAGGAGGAACCGAGGTAAAGGTAACGCTTCCGATCTTCGAAAGTCCGAGATTCTGTAAAAAATCGGCTTTTGTAAAAATAACGTCGCAGTTATAAAGTCCTGCTTTTACCGATTGGCTGTTTTCTGCCAGTACTTCAATGGCAGGCGAAATTGCGGCATTAACGCTTACGGGGACTGCAGTAAATATCAATGCCGCTAAAAGAAGTAGCGCTGTTTTCTTTTTCATAATTATCTCCTGTGGGTGAATTGTATTTGTATTTTCACCGAAGGAGTAAATTTTATGCAGACACAACACCTTTATTTTTGCATAGTATGTTGTTAGGCGGTACGTTAACCGCCAAAGGAGAAGATATGCTGAAATTTTCTAACGAAGATTACTCTATTCCCCGCGAAAGAATGGGTTTTCAAAGGGGAATGAATCTTAACCCAACACAAAGAAATGATATGAGCAAATTCCGCTGCGACGGTACAAGAAACACAGACTATAACGGCGGCGGCGGATTTGAAATGCCGATATCCTGCGGAGACAGAGCATCCCTTGCATCCGTGTATTCTCCCAATCAGGAATATAGGGAGCTTTTTGACAGTATGACCGCGCTTTGCAACGGCACACTTTTTAAGGAGCTTTATAAGCCTCTGAAGGGAGGTATGTGCAATGGATAAAAATATGAATATTAAAGACAGACTCAAGGCGGCGGATTTTGCCCTTTGGGAAACAGCTCTTTATCTTGATGCATATCCCGAGGATAAGACCGCTCTTGCTAATTTCTATAAGCTGAGGGACGAGGCGGAGAGGCTTACTGTTGAATATGAGGCGAAACACGGAGCTCTTACAGCCTTCGGCAATGAGGGCGACAGCTGGCAGTGGACCAAGGGCCCCTGGCCGTGGGAAAGTGAGGCAAACTAATGTTTTTGTACGAGAAAAAACTTCAGTATCCCGTCAAGATAAAAAATCCAAATCCCGCGCTTGCAAAGTTTATAATTTCGCAAATAGGCGGACCGGACGGAGAGCTTGGTGCATCCCTGCGTTATATGCAGCAGAGATATTCGATGCCCTATAACGAGGTCGTCGGAATTCTCACCGACATTGCTGTAGAGGAGCTCGGACACCTTGAAATGGTAAGTGCGATAGTTTATCAGCTTACTAGAAATCTTACCCCCACAGAGATAAAGAAAGCAGGCTTTGATACCTATTTCGTTGACCATACAACCGGTGTTTACCCTCAGGCCGCAAGCGGAGTGCCGTATTCCGCTGCAGCTATGGCGGTCAAGGGCGATGTGCTTGCAGATATCCACGAGGACCTTGCGGCTGAACAGAAGGCGCGTGTGACTTACGATAACATTCTCAGAATGGTAGATGACCCCGACGTGCGCGATCCCATTAAGTTCCTCCGCGCAAGAGAGATCGTTCACTTCCAGCGCTTCGGCGATGCAATGAGAATTGCGCAGGACAGACTCGACTGCAAGAATTTTTACGCGTTCAACCCATCTTTCGACAATAAGAAATGCTGAAAAAAGAAGCACTCGCGGCTGCGAGTGCTTCTGTATTTTTAGAATATCTTACCGGGGTTAAGAAGATTCTTGGGGTCGAATACCTTTTTGATTCCTCGCATCAGCTCAATGGATACGGGATCAAGCGAACGGTGGAGATATTCCTTCTTAGCATATCCTATACCGTGCTCGCCCGAAACCTCGCCTTCAAGCTCCTTTGCCTTTGCGTACATGTGGTCCATAGCGGCACCGAGCTTTTCCTTCCACTGCTCTTCGGTGAGATCATCCTTAAGAACATAGATGTGAAGGTTTCCGTCGCCAGCGTGGCCGAAGCATTTAATGCGCGCGCCAACCTTTTCCTGAAGCTTGTGGGAGAACTCAACCATTTCGCTTACATGGCTTCTCGGAACAACAACGTCGACCTCGTCCATATCGGTGGTGGAGTTCTTGATAGCTTCAAGGAATGCTCCGCGTGCCTTCCAAATTGTCTCGTCGCGCTCTGCAGTGTCGCTGATGAAGATATCCTTCGCTCCGCGCTCAAGGCATATCTGTGCGGCGCCTTCGTAATATCCTTCAATTTCTTTGGTGCTCTGTCCGTCAAACTTAAGAAGGAGATATGCATCGGCAGAGCTGTCGGGGAATTTGCTTCCGAGATAGCTTTCCGCATCGGAAATTACTTCCTTCTGCATAAACTCGATAGCGGTGGGGATGCACTTTGCCTTGATAATTGCGGGAACTGTCTTAATGGCGGTAGAAATATCCGGGAAGGGAATAAGCAGGCTTATTGTCTTCTTGGGGAGGGGGAGAAGCTTAAGGGTAGCTTTGGTGATGATACCGAGAGTTCCCTCGCTTCCGATGATAAGATCTTTAAGATCGTAGCCGGAGCTGTTCTTAACTATCTTACCGCCGAATGTTACGATGCGTCCGTCGGGAAGCACTACCTCAAGCTCGCGAACGTAGTCGCGGGTAACACCGTATTTTACAGCGCGCATTCCTCCTGCATTTGTGCTGATGTTTCCACCGATGGTTGCAGTCTTTTCACCGGGATCCGGAGGATAGAAGAGATCGTGTTCCTCTACGTATTTTCCGATCTCCATAAGAAGCACACCGGGCTCAACGGTAAGAGTAAGATTCTCCTCGTCAAGCTCAAGAAAGTGATTCATAAGAGTGGTGTCAATTATTATACCGTTGCATACGGGAACGCAAGCACCT
>JAZQFL010000045.1:0-7430 GCA_045539485.1 Eubacteriales bacterium | reverse complement strand
AGACCCTCACCAGCTATTCTCCCTGCTTCCGTAAGGAAAAGGGCGCCCACGGCATCGAGGAGCGCGGCGTGTACCGCATCCATCAGTTTGAAAAGCAGGAAATGATCGTGGTATGCAAGCCTGAAGATTCCAAGATGTGGTACGACAAGCTCTGGCAGAACACCGTCGATCTCTTCCGTTCTCTGGATATCCCGGTTCGCACCCTTGAGTGCTGCTCCGGCGACCTTGCCGATCTGAAGGTAAAGAGCGTTGACGTTGAGGCTTGGTCCCCCCGTCAGAAGAAGTATTTTGAGGTAGGAAGCTGCTCTAACCTGGGTGACGCGCAGGCTCGCAGACTTAAGATCCGCGTAAACGGCGAAAACGGCAAGTATTTCGCTCACACCCTCAACAACACCGTTGTTGCACCCCCCCGTATGCTTATCGCGTTCCTTGAAAACAATCTCACCGAGGACTTCACAGTTAAGATCCCCGAGGCACTCCGTCCCTACATGGGCGGTATAGATACCATTTATCCCAAAAACTGATCCTCATAAGGAGGCAATATGGAATTCTGGAAGCTGATAGTATCTTATTACAGCGACCTTCAATTTTACAATCTCAGCTCGGAAAATACGGTAAGCCTGCTTTATATGGTGGGCGCGCTGGGTGTAGCGGGCATTTGGGCGGTAGTAGCCGCATTTATAACCAAAAGGCGCACGGGAAAGATCGTTGACCCTCTCCTAAAGAGGCAGGCAATAGACCTTGCATCCGCAATAAGCCCCGCAGACGGAGGCTTTTTGAGGCAGGATCTGCTTCTTATGCTCAAGCGCGGCTCTATGCTCCGAAAAACGGTCGAAGCAACCGAGCCCGAGGGAGAAAGCAGTGAAAAAAGCGCTCCCACAAAGAAGGGAATTGCGGATTGCCTTTCCCGTATGCGCTTCTACATCCCCGAAAACAGGCGCGATATGGCAAAAAGACGCTATTCCGCGCAGGATGCAACCATCCCCTCGCTTATCGTATCCGTGATCATCATACTGGTTCTTACTCTGGCGGTATATTTCTTCCTGCCCGTAATACTCCGTATGGTGGATAACTTCATAACGATGACAGGAGGCAACTGATGAACCAAGGTCTTGTGGACGAAAACCTTCAAACCGAATTTATGCCCCCTCAGGCGCCCCGCAGGCGCCGTGTGAGCACGGTTAAACGCGTTATCATCGCATGCTTGTGTGCAGTTCTGATGTTCGGCGCCGTTATCGGCGGTCTGTACTTCAGCGGCTGGCGCTACCAAAGCGTTGAAATAGAAAACGGCGTTACTGTAAAATTCCTCGGTGTTATCAAGGATGATAAGCCGGTAAAGGGAAGAATAGTCTATTCCACGGGTCTTACCGGAGTGTTTGAAGAGGGAAGCGGTGTTATCGCTTATAACGACGGCAGCCGCTATCTCGGCGAGCTTGGCAGTGATTTCCGCAAAAACGGAAAGGGCAAGCTTACCTTTGCCTCGGGCAATGTCTACGACGGCGATTTTAAAAGCGACTCCATGACAGGCAAGGCGGTCCTTACCTATGCAAACGGAGATTCGTATACAGGCGATTTCGTTGACGGCAAGAAAACGGGCGAAGGTACATACACCTGGGCAGACGGCTCCGTTTATGCGGGCGGTCTTAAGGATGACCAGCGCCACGGCAAGGGAAGCTACAAGGATGCCGACGGCTCAAGCTACGTAGGCGACTACGTTATGGGCATCAAGGAAGGCACCGGCACCTATACGTGGGCAGACGGAAATACGTACACGGGCGAGTTCAAAAACGATATGCGCCACGGCAAGGGCACGTATACGTGGAAGAACGGCGACAAGTACGAGGGCGATTTCTTTGAAAACAACATAACGGGCTTCGGCACGTTTACTTATTCCTACGGCAGAACCTATACCGGCGAGTTTAAGAACGGTATTATGGTTTATCCGGATTAAAGGAAACTTGCGGTATACCGCAAGTTCAAGATAAGAGATAAAAGATAAAAGAGAATAGATAATAGAAATAGAAGAAAACCGCCAAAGCGGTTTTCACCCTCAGTTATTCATTGTTCATTCTTCACTATTCATTGTCCATTCGGCATTGCGGGAGGGGAGACCCCTCCCCTACAAGCCTTCCCCTCGAGGGTTTCGCGGTGGTGAATGACAGTCCGGTGGACTGTCAGAGCCGCGAAAGGACCGACCCGCAGGGAGAAGGTGGCGCGGCACGCGACGGATGAGGTGTTTTGTGCATTTCATTTCGCCGTACCCAATTACACAAATAAATTTGGAAGGCATAAAAAATGGTAAAAATCGAGCATCTTGTAAAAAGCTACGGTCAGAACTTTGCTCTTGACGACGTAAGCTTTACGGTGGAAAAGGGAGAGGTAGTCGGACTGCTCGGCCCCAACGGCGCAGGTAAATCCACTACCATGAACATCCTCACGGGCTTCCTTTCCTCCAACTCCGGCACGGCAGAAATTAACGGCATCGACATCCTCGAGCATCCGCAGGAAGCGAAAAAGCTTGTGGGATATCTGCCCGAGCAGCCCCCGCTTTACCTCGAAATGACAGTTGAAGAATATCTCAACTTCGTATATGACCTTAAAAAGTGCACTCTTAACCGCAAAAAGCACCTTCGCGAGATATGCGAGGTAGTGCGCATCACCGACGTTTACAAGCGTCTCATCAAAAACCTCTCCAAGGGCTACCGCCAGCGTGTAGGTATCGCGCAGGCGCTTATCGGCAACCCCGAGGTAATTATCTTCGACGAGCCGACGGTAGGTGTTGACCCCAAGCAGGTAATTGAGATACGTAACCTTATCCGTACACTCGGTAAGGAGCATACCGTTATCGTCAGCACACACATCCTCTCCGAGGTTCAGGCGACCTGCAACCGCATCATAATAATCAACCGCGGTAAGATAATCGCCAACGAAAAGACCGAGGACATCACCCGCACGCTTGAGGATGTTCGCCGCTTCAAGGTAAAGGTAGCGGGCCCGCAGGCTCAGGTGCTTGAGCTTCTCCGTTCCCGCAACGGAATTACATACGTAGAAGCACTCGCCGAGCGCGAGGGCGATGCTTATGCATTCCTTTGCGAGAGTGCGCCCAACACCGATATGCGCAAGAGCATCTTCTACGCGCTTGCGGAAAAGGGCTGGCCCATTATGGGACTTGAGCCTATCGGCATGAGCCTTGAGGACGTGTTCATCAAGCTTATCGACAAAAAAGCGGAGTCCGCAAAGCGGATCTCCAGAGGTTAAGGAGGGAATTACTGATGCTTGCAATCTATAAGCGCGAGCTTCGCGCATATTTCGTAACACCCATCGGATACGTTTGCATGGCAATTTTCCTTGCAGCCTCCGGTTTTCTGTTCTCACTGCTTACTCTTCAGTCACAGACCACCGATATGGGTTCCTATTTTCTGTTCTCGCTTTTCATTCTTATAATCGTTTGCTCTCTGCTTACGATGCGCCTCTTTGCCGAGGAAAAGAAGATGCGCACGGAACAGCTGCTTATGACAGCGCCCATTTCCATTACCTCTATGGTAACGGCAAAGTTCTTCGCGGCTGAGACTGTTTTCGGCGCAAGCCTCCTGCTTTCCGCGCTGAACGTTATCCCGCTTTATCTCTATGCAGAGCCTTATACCGCACAGATAGTCGGTAATTACGTTGCATTCTTCCTTGTAGGAAGCTGCTTTATCGCTATCGGAATATTTATGTCCTCTCTTACCGAGAACCAGCTTGCGGCGGCAGTTGCCACCATCGGCACACTGTTCTTCCTTCTCATTATGAGCTTTGCAAACAGCTATATCGACCTGTACGTATTCCGCTACGTAATAGATTGGATCTCCATCTATGCACGTTATCAGAACTTTACCGCAGGTATATTTGATTATAACGCCCTGCTTTATTACGCATCTATCTGCTTCGTATTCCTGTTCCTTACCGTAAGAGTATACGAAAAGAGACGTTGGGCGTGACAAGGAGGCTTCGCCTCCTGCGATATGTTTGCTTCGCAAACGCGATATGCACATTAAGTGCGCGATATAACCGCGTATAACGCGGTTGCGATATGTAACCGCAAGGCGGTTACGCGAAGAATGTAGGGGCGAGCATCGCTCGTCCGACCCCTAATTTTCCAAACGAAAGGAAAAACCAATGAACAACGCAAAGCACACAAACGGCCGCAAGCTGCAGCACGGTACTGTAACTGTTGTACTGAGCATCCTGCTTATTGCATCCGTAATCCTTGTAAACGCAATATTTACGGCGCTTGCATATAAATTCAATATCTTCACGGATATGACGGAAGAGCTTGTTTTCAGCCTTTCCGATGAGTTCAAGGCCGCGCTTGCAGACGTAAATACACCCGTGCAGATACATTTCTGCCACGAGCCCGACTATCTGCAGGCAAACACCTTGACTAAATACGTATATCAGACGGCGCTCCAGATAGCAGAGGAATTCGACTGGGTCACCGTTGACGCTTATGACTCCAACAAGGAGCCCACGCTCTTTGCTAAATACGCGCTCAGCTCCGCTAGCGGCGGTGTTTCAACCTCCTCCGTTATTATCGAAAGCGGTAACGAGTTCCGTATTATGTCTGCAAACAACTTCTACGTTGCAAACGAGGACGGCTCCATCTGGGCATATAATGCCGAGGAGAAGTTTGCCGCCGCCATTCTTTCCGTTTCCGCAACCGATCTGCCCGTTGCATACTTCACCACCAAGCACGGCGAGACCGTGAACACCTACCTTATGGAGATAGTTCAGAACGCGGGCTATGAGGTCAAGTTCATCGACCTCTCCAAGGAAGAGATAGAAAGCGATGCGCGCCTTGTTGTTATCAACAATCCCGTATACGATTTCTCCCCCGAAAGCAAGGAGGAGGGTCTTAAGTCCGAATTGGAGCAGATCGACAAGTTCCTTGCTTCCGAATACGGCTCTCTTATGGTATTCGTTGACCCCTTGAAGAAAAACGGACTTTCCAATCTCCTCGATTATCTCTCCGAGTGGGGTATTATTATCGGAGATACGATAGTTCAGGATAAGCTGAACTCCATTACCTCCAACGGCTACAGCATCGTTGCCGAATATAATTACGAAAACGTACTCGGCGCTTCTCTTGTAAGCGATATCGCAAACACCGACAGCCCCCCCAAGACCATATTCGAGTATGCAGCTCCCATCTATTTCGCCGAGAACTTCACTCCCGTGCTTGATACCGAGCAGACTACTCCCGTTCCTACCGGAAGCTATGCGTCTTACCTCAACAACGCTCAGCGCGAGATCTCAACCGTGCTCCGTTCAAGCAAGGATGCATACGCGATGAAGGACGGTCAGGTTGCAGACGCTAAGGGAAGCTACAACTTCATGGTAGTATCTGCCGAGAGACGTATGATAAACAATCAGGAGTACACCTCCTACGTGCTCTGCTCCGCAACCGCAGACTTCGCAAGCGAAAAGTACATCAACTCCAATACTTACGCAAACAAGGATATCCTCTACTCCGCATTCAAGCTTATGGGACGCGATTTCATCCCCGCGGATATTACCTTCAAGGTGCTTGAAAGCTACGAGATAGAGAATATGACCACCGCGCAGGCTAACGCTTGGACGGTCGTTCTCATTACCGTGCTGCCCGCTATTATCCTTCTTACGGGCGCTGTTGTCGTCATAAGGAGAAGATTCAAATGATAAAGGCACAGCAAAAGCTTATTATAGTTATTGCCGCCGTACTTGCCGCCCTCGGCATTGCTTACTTTGCAGTTGTCCGCCCCATTGTTAATAAGGTCGATGAGGTCACCACCGAGCCCCTTGTTACCGTGGAGGGCGAGATCGCAGGTGCAAACGGCCGCTATCAGCTCTTTGAGCAGGTGGCAAGAGCCGATATGAAGAGCATTGAGGTAGTAAACGAGCACGGCAGCTACAAGTTTATGCGCACGGAGGGCGAGGCCTTCGTTATCGAAGGCGCCGAGAACACCCTCTACAGCGCAGAGCTGTTCTCCCAGCTTGTTGTCGATACCGGTTATACGCTTGCCAAGGTAAAGATAGGCGATAACATAACCGATGATCTCTACAAATACGGACTTGACGAAAAGTCCTCTCCCGCTTACTTCTGCGTTACAACCTTAACGGGCAAAACGCATAAGGTATACGTAGGTAATAAGATCACCACAGGCGGCGGTTATTACGCAAGATACGACGGAAGGGATTCGGTATACGTGCTTGATACCACGCTTGCCACCACCGTGCTCCGTCCCATCGAAGATTACGTAACACCCCTGCTTTCATATCCTACGTCGATGAACACCTATTTCCTTATCGAAAACTTTACGATCTTCCACGGTGAGGAGATATTTGCATCCTTCAAGTATCTGGAGGATGACGAGCGCAATCCCATAAACACCTATTCCGCATTCGCAATGCTTTATCCCGGCGAGGGCACGTACTGCCCCTCCGGATATCTCGATTCCGCGCTTCAGTCATTCGTTAACTTCCAGGGAAGCGAGGTCGTAAAGCTCGCACCCGAGGAGAAGGATATCACAACGTATTTTTCCGAGGGATTTGCACACACGGTCTACATCGTAAATAATATCCCCAAGGACTCTTCGGATTCTTCAAAGGGCTACACCCCCGTCGAGAATATGCTGTTCTTCTCCAAGCTTCATGAGGATAAGGAAGGAAATCCCTTCTACTACTGCTTCTCCGAGCGCTTCAACATCATCGCCAAGGTATACGATTACACCGCACCCTTCCTTCAGTGGGATCTCAATATGTGGGTAAGCGAAACTATCTATCAACTTCAGATAGATACGGTTGAGGAAATGAAGTTCGAGCTTCCGGACGGTCAGACCGTGACCTTCCTTCTCGACGGTCTCGGACAGGATCTTGTAGTTACGGTCAAGGAAACGGGCTTCAAGCCTACGGTAAAGAACTTCCGCCAGCTTTATAAGATGATACTCTCCGTCAATAAGGAAAACACTCATGATATGACGGATGAAGAGGTTAAGTCGCTTATAGCGGACAAAAAGAGCCACCAGCTGACGATGACAGTCAAGCTCCGCGCAGGCGGGGAACTCAAGTACGAGATCTACAATTACAGCGACCGCAGAAGCTATTACAGCATCAACGGCGCAGAATGTGATTTCTACGTGCTCCGCACCATGGTAAATAAGCTCGCCGACGACGTTATAAGAGTAACGAAGGACGAGACGGTTAATTCCGAGGATAAGTATAATTAATATGCAAAAACGGCAGAGATTAGCGTGTTCTCAATTATGAGAACACGCAGCGATATAAATCCCCTGCGGGATTTGCGATATTCCCTTCGGGAGCGATATTTGCCTTGCGGCAAGCGATATGCCCTGCGGGGCACAAGGGGATTTATATCATATCGCAACCGAACGGCGTGAGGTTATATCGAATTTGAA
>JAZQFL010000044.1:0-13622 GCA_045539485.1 Eubacteriales bacterium | reverse complement strand
AGCAACGACATATGCGGAGATTTTTCAAGAGAAAAGCCGGTGTGATGGAATTGGCAGACGTGCCGGACTCAAAATCCGGTGGTAGCGATACCGTACGGGTTCGACCCCCGTCACCGGCACCATAACAAAAAGACACCCTTGCGGTGTCTTTTTGTTATGTCTCTTATGGGTGGAGGGGTCGAACGGGTTGGTAGTGAATTGGCATCCGGGGGATGCCATGAGCCACCCCGACCGGAGCCCGTCGAGGGCGGAGAATTCGACCCCCGTCACCGGCACCAGAAAAAAGCCTAACGCGAAAGCGTTGGGCTTTTTTCAATGAAGCGCACCTGACGGTGCATGAAAAATGAAGCAGGGCTTCGCCCTACGAAGCATGCCTTAGGCACACGGAAAAGTTAGTGTGCGCTTCGCTTCATATTTGCAAAGCAAATGCTTCATACGAGCGTAGCGAGTGCATCATCTCGGCGCAAGCCGAAGCTTCATTAATTCTTAAAGCTGTCTTTTTGTCCTTTTCACGTTTAATACTGAATTCTAAAATAACCCAAATAAGCCTTAAAGCGGTCCTGAGCTGTGAGGCAGGTATCCATAAGGAGGCCTTTTTCGCGGTCCCATTCTTTGAGACCTCTGTAATAGAACATCTTCAAGTCATCCTCAATGATAAACGGAACGTGATCGTGCTTTAGGCACTCCTTAAAGAGGATCAGACGGCCTACACGACCGTTTCCGTCCTGAAAAGGGTGAATGCGTTCAAAATCCACGTGGAAGGCTACGATGTCTTCAAAGGTCTTAGAGGCAAGCTCGTTGTAACTCGTTAGCAATTTACGCATTTCATCAGCAACATTCTCCGGAAGAACAGTATCGTTACCGCCCACTTCATTTGGCAGCTTTTTATACTCTCCTACCGCAAACCAATCCTTGCGGCTGTCGCTGGTTCCTGTTTTCAAAACTGTGTGCAGTTCTTTGATGAACTTCTCATTGAGTGCGGCCCCTGCCCCATCGATCACCATATCAATGCATCGGAAATGGTTGGCTGTCTCGATCACATCGTCAACATTGACAGCTTCGTTTTCAAAACCGATGGTGTTGGTCTCAAAGATGTACCGTGTCTGATCGTGCGTAAGGCGGCTGCCCTCGATATGATTTGAGTTATAAGTGAGGTCGATCTGGACCTTGTGGTAGATACCACCGGTCATCTTAGCAGCTTTCTGCTCTCTCAGGATCTGCAGCAATGTGGGTGTATCGTTTTTCTTATTCGAACGCTCAGGCTTCTGTGCTTCTTTTGGAATGTACCAAGTTTTGCCGATAAGTTTAGCATCGGCAATTCTGCCGTGCGCACAGTAATTCCGTACACTGCGCTCAGAAAGTCCCCATTTTTCAGCCGTTTTTGCGACAGATATATATTCCATAGTTATCTCCCGACTTTTTTCTTGCTTTTATTGTACCACATTATCGGCAAAATATCAACACAGTTTTTGCGATTGTTTGTTTTTTGTTGCCGATAATATTTACACAAGGAACGAGGAGCGGTATCGGATAAAAAATTCCCCCCAAAACCTTTATTTGTTCATATTTTACTGTTATACTTACTATATACGACTTTAGATTGGAGGCTGCCGGCAAGAATGAACGAAAATTCCGTAGCATTATACGCCAACCAAATCCTCGCGCAGGTGCGAGGCGTGGTAGTTGGAAAGGATAAAATTATACACAGAGCACTTACTGCGATACTTGCAAAGGGACATATACTCCTTGAGGACGTGCCGGGAGTCGGAAAAACGACGATGGCGCTTGCCTTTTCGCGCGTGCTTGATTTGGATTACAACAGAGTTCAGTTCACACCCGACGTGCTCCCCTCCGACGTAACGGGATATTCCATCCCCGACAAGAACACGGGCGAGATGCGCTACCAAAAGGGAGCGGTGCTGTGCAATCTCTTCCTTGCGGACGAATTAAACCGCGCGACCTCGCGCACGCAGTCGGCACTTCTCGAAGCAATGGAGGAGGGGCAGGTGACCGTGGACGGTATCAGCCACCCCCTGCCGCAGCCCTTTATAGTTATAGCTACGCAAAACCCCTCCGGTGCCGCAGGCACACAGCTGCTGCCCGACAGCCAGATGGACCGTTTTGCGATCCGTCTCAGCCTTGGATATCCAAACCCCGAGGATGAGATCTCCATGGTGCTAAACCGCCAAGGTGTAAATCCCCTCAAGGCACTTAAGCCTCTGATGAGCCGTTCCGACCTTGCACTTTTGCAGGAAGAGGTGGAAAAGACTTACGTGCACGAGGCAATGGTCAAATACATAGTTGCCCTTATCACGGCAACGCGGAATAACGAGTACATCCTGCGCGGTGCAAGCCCGCGCGCCACGCTTGCCGTCACCGCCATGGCAAAGGCATCTGCACAGCTCCACGCGCGGGATTACGTTGTGCCCTCTGATGTACGGGACGTCTTTACGTGGACGGTTGCGCACCGTTTGCTGCTTTCCTCCAAGGCGGAGGCGGAGAAAAAAACGGCAGAGGACATCCTTAGCGAAATATTAGAGCGTATACCCGCTCCCAAGACACGCTGATATGATAAAAAGCAGGTTATTATACATCCTCGCCTTAACAGCAAGTGCGGTCTTTTACATTGCATACGAGGAATGGATCTCTTGGATCATTCTTGCAGCCTTGCTGATGCTTCCGTGGTTGTCGCTTGGGCTCAGCATAAGAGGCATACTGCTGATGCGCATAAGACTTGATGTCCCCGAGCGGATAGCACAGGGTACCGAGGTGAAGGTACATGCCGAAGCGCAATGCGCTGCTGTCAAGGTTCCTTATAAATGCAAGATCAGAATAACAAAGCCGATAACGGGCGAAAGCAGGATATTAAACCCTGAAGAAATGCTTCCGACCGAGCACTGCGGCGCACTTACTGTCAGCGCCGAGCGCACTTTGGTGTATGACCATCTGGGGATCTTCCGTTTTAAGGTAAGAAACGCTCCCGCCAACATCACGCGGGTAATGCCGAGCGAAAGCACGGCACCCGTACCTGCGGAGCTGACACGTATCCTTGCGCGCGCGTGGAAGGCTAAGCGCGGAGGAGGCTTTGCGGAAAACCACGAGATCCGCCCCTATCATCCGGGCGACACACTTAATTTGATACACTGGAAGCTATCTGCAAAGGCAGATGAGCTGATGCTGCGCGAGCCGATGGAGCCGGATCGGGAAATGGCACTCCTGACGCTGGATATAAACGGCACACCCGATGAGCTTGACAGAAAGTTTGCCCGCCTTTTGCATTACGGAAACTATCTTTTAGGAAACGAAGCGGCATTTGAGGTGCTTTCCCTGACCGCAAACGGCATAGAAAATTGGAGCGTACGCGAGCAGTCGGATTGGAGGACCTGCGTGGATTCCCTGCTGTGCGCTCCTTTTGCACCGACGGGCTCTGTCAAAGAGCAGGAGATCAAAACTCTTTGGCACTGCCATATAGGAGGTGAGCCTGATGAAGCGTAGCTCGCTCCTTCAATGCATTATCGGCGCAATGCTTGCTTTTCTGTTTTCTCTCAGCGCGATCGGACAGTTGGTTACGGGTTTAGACCTTGCAGAATCGGTGCCTTCGTTCATCCCCTTATGCGCCTTGTTCTCCTTAGTGTGCGCCGCGCTGTTTTATTTCAAATACGGCTGGTGCACCGCGCTGTTGCTGACGGCGGGAGCGGGCAGTTGGATGTACCGAAACACTTCCCTTGCAGACCAGATAAGCTCCTTTCTGCGCAAGCTTACATCAGGCTACCAAAAGGTCTACGGCGTGAAGATCTTAGGCCATAACAAAACAGATGAATACGAGCTTGTGCTGATACTTATCGCTTTTCTTACCGCTGCGGCGGTAAGCTTATGCATCTGCCGACGCAAGCGCATTTACCTTGCACTTGCCGCCGCAGCGCTTCCGATGGCGCTCTGTCTGCCCGTAAAGCTTACTCAACCCGATGCATTTTATCTGTATCTAAGTATGGTAGGCATAGTGATGCTGCTTATAACCGACCGCGTGAGAAGAAATGACCCAAAAGGCTTTCTGCCGCTCACCCTGCGCGCATCGGTTGCCGCGGCGCTGGCGCTTGCATTGCTGTTTACGCTCGTGCCCGAGGACGGGTACGTAAACCGAGCGGCAAAAATGAATGAAAAGTTCGAAAGTCTTTTTGAAAGCTCCGAATCGCCCCTCGAGGGCATATTCGGCGGCTCCGGTTCGGGTATTTCTGCCGTTCAGTCGATCGATCTGCAGAATCTCGTTCCATTAAGCAACTTAACGTACACGGTCATGACCGTGGAATCGACCTTCGACGGTCCGATATACTTGCGCGGAAGAGGTTACGATAAATACAACGGCATATCCTGGGTATCGTCTGAAGGGCGCAGAGACACCTTTAACTCAGGCGCTTCCCCCATCGGTATGCTGACCGTAACCACAAGCCGTATATCAAATGTTGTATATTTTCCCTATTATCCCGTCAGCAGGACCTATCTTTTGGACGGGTTCTTGCAAAACAAGGATAACAAAAAGAAATATACGTTTACCGTAACTGCCATTCCCGTCCGCTTAAACGGCTACGTTCCCTCCAATACCGACCTCGCGCCTGAGACGTATGAATGGGCAAGGGCGCTTGTTACGGAAATAACCGACCCGAAGATGACAACGGCGGAAAAAATCGAAAGCATAAGAGAATATGTCAGTAACAGCGCGGTATACGACCGCTCTACCGCTTCAATGGGAAATGCGGGCAATGACTTTGCAAAATGGTTCCTTTTTGAGAGCGAAACGGGTTATTGCGCCCATTACGCCACCGCCGCAACCGTGCTACTGCGCGCCGCAGGCATTCCCGCACGTTACGTGGAGGGCTACTTTGTGCAGTGCAGAGCAGGCGCAAAAACAACAGTAACCAATCGCCGTGCGCACGCTTGGGCAGAATATTACGACGTGCGCGCCGGAGTGTGGCAGGTGCTTGAGGTAACACCCGCGGAAGCATTCTATGAAGATACGTTGCCCGAGGACAGTGCGACGGATACCGAGCCGCCCGTTACCGAGGAAACGGAAGCTGTTACAAAGCCTCCGATTACCGAAGAGCCTCAGTTAACGGAAGAACCCCAAAGCCCCGAAGACACCTCCGACGTAAGCGGCGAGCCCGATGAGCCGGGCGGCAACGACACAACGGCAGAGGACCGCCTCGAGATACCCAAATGGACCAAAACGCTGCTTTGGAGTGCACTGGCCTTGGCAGTCATTGTACTGCAGGCAAGCATCCGCAGAACTGCAAAGCGCGAGCGTTGGAACGGCAAAATACCGAACGAGACCGCCCTTGCGCGCTGGAGGCAGTGCGAGTTCTCGGCAAAAATGACGCAGACCGCCATTCCCGATAAGCTTGAAGATATTGCATTAAAGGCAAAATTCAGCCAACACACCGTTAGCGGACAGGAGCTTGCGGAGTTTGAAGCGTTCCGCAAAAAACTGCTTGTCAAGATAAAGAGAATGCCGTGGTACAAAAGGCTCGTTATGCGCTGGGTGTTTGCGATAGGGTAAACAGCTGGTTATCTTTCACTTTACAACTCCGGTGATCTGCGGTACAATAATTATATAAAGTATTTTGAGCGGGGTTTTACAATGGATAAACCTTTCAACTTTCTCATGTACAGCTCTCCGGACGGGGACGTAACTGTTAACGCCATCGTTAAAGATGAGTCAATATGGCTTACACAAAAAGCTATGGCAACACTGTTTGACGTTAATACACAGGACATAAGCAAGCATCTGACAAACATCTATGATGAAGGCGAATTGCAGAAAGAAGCAACCTGTTCCAAAATGGAACAAGTTCAAACAGAGGGAACTCGTACCGTTACAAGACATCTTGACTTTTACAACCTCGATGCAATTATTTCTGTTGGATACCGCGTCAACTCCCGCCGCGCCACAAACTTCCGCATCTGGGCTACAGGCATCCTGAAAGAATATATGATAAAAGGCTTTGCCATGGATGATGAACGTCTCAAGCAAGGCAAAACGGCTTTCGGGAAAGATTATTTCCGAGAGCTGTTGGAACGCGTACGTTCTATTCGAGCAAGCGAACGGAGAGTATGGCAGCAAATTACCGATATTTTTGCCGAGTGCAGCATCGATTACGACAAAAAGGCGGAAATAAGCAAGACATTTTATGCAATGGTGCAAAATAAGTTTCATTACGCAATAACAGGCCAAACTGCAGCAGAAATAATTTACACACACGCAGACAGCAGCAAAGAAAATATGGGACTTACCACTTGGAAAAACTCTCCCGATGGGCGAATATTGAAATCCGACGTGGGCGTAGCAAAAAACTACCTTGATGAAAAACAAATTCGCCAACTCGAACGTACAGTAACCGGCTACTTTGATTATATCGAAGACCTCATAGAACGTGAAAACACATTTACTATGGAAGAATTTGCAACAAGTGTAAATGAATTCCTTTCGTTCAGAAAATACGATATACTCAAAGACAAAGGCAGGGTGTCGCGTGATACCGCAATAAGGAAAGCAGAGACAGAATACGATACCTTTAATAAAACGCAGAAGATAGAATCGGACTTCGATAGAGAAATCAAGAAAATGCTTGAAGAAAACCCCCATGAACACAGGGGCAATTGACGGCGGAAGATTGATAATAAAAAAGACACCTATACGGTGTCTTTTTTATTATTTAACTATATCCGCACTCGTTACGGACACAGCTTTGCGGAGGTTTTCGAGCGTTGTACGGACCTGGTGGCCGACCTTGCCGCCCGAGAAGCAGATCTTTTCCTTGGTTTCGGCTATCTCGTCGATAAAGGTAGCAAACTGCTTTTTCATACCGATAGGTGAGCAGCCGCCGTGGATGTAGCCCGTGAGGGGGAGAAGCGTTTTCTGCGGGATCATCTCCATGGATTTTTCGCCCGCCGCGCGAGCCGCTTTTTTGAGGTCAAGCTCGCCCTCACTGCGTACCATAAACACGTAGTTCTGACCGCTTTTGCCGACACAGACAAGCGTTTTATAAAGCGCATCCGGGTCCACGCCTATCGCGTGTGCGATCTCGCCCGCGCTCATTGTGCCGTTATCGTAGGTGAAATATTCGTATTCCGCCTTCAGCGCATCTAAAATGCGCATTACGTTTGTTTTTTCTTCTTTTTTGCCCATTGGGGGCTCCTTTCATTGGAGGGTCACTCTTCATCCGTCCAAACGGGTACCGGCTTATTTGCGTAGTGCTTTTTAAATATCCTTCTTCTGAACAGATATACAGTATAAATTACCCATAACACAAAGAATATTGCGCACGCAATGACAGCATTGGTAAGCGAGCCGCTTGCGAAATTGAGGAACAGGAGAAGCGGTGCTATCATTACCATAGCGGGGAAATTTGAGAGAATGTACAGGCTGGAGGTAGGTGTTCTCAGGCCGGGGTCGATCTCCTTCATAAGGATCATACCGTTCGATGCCGTACCCGTCATGGTGCCGAAGCTCATAAGGAAGAACTCGTGCTCAAAGCCCTTGAAGCATTCCTTGGCAACCATACGGATATAGATATAAGTAATAACGGTGCCGACCACACTGAGGATGACGATGGGCAGAATATAATTTTTGATATCGTTTATTTCGATCGCCGCCACACCCGCAACGATCATCAGGTCGAATGCGAATCCCGAGATTCTGTCCATTTGATAGTTATTTATGTATTCGCGGTGCATCAGATCGTGCTTGCGCAGACGCTTTACAACAAATCTGATAAGCATAGCCGCAAGAGAAGCCCAAAGGAAGTTGAAGCCCCATGCGATATTATTTGTGAAATCGGAAAGACTTCCAAGGAAAAACATAAATCCGAAGGACATCGCATAAGCAAGCGCCACAAAGCCTGCCTGAAGTGTAAACTTATCTACACTCTCGTTATCGGGTATCTCCTCGACTCCCTCTGCAGCATCCGCAGCGGCCTTGTGGTGAGTATCCTTGCGAACGTACAGTCCGCTGTACTTTTTGTGAAGATTGATATAAAGCACACCGAACACAGAGGCAACGACAAAGCCGATAGAAGCAAGGGAAAGGCCGAAGCTTCCGTTACCCGCAAACTGCGCGGCTTCCGTGTTTGTGAAATTGATATCCCAGCTGAGCGCATTTCCGGGGCCCTGACCGTAAGCAAGGGGCAGAATAAGACCGCAAATATAGGAAATTACCTTACCGCCGTGGCGTGTAATGAGGAAGAGGACAAGCGTAATACCGAGTCCGACGAATGCCTGCAGCATATACGAGCCGCCCTGCAAAGCACCGAATTCCACCACCTGAGTGCGGCTTGTCTTATGGGTGCTTTTTTCCGTTTTCAGCGACATTGCGGCAAAGCCGATAGCCAGACAGTGGTAAGTAATTACCTGCATAAGGCGGTTATCGACAAGTGTAAAACCGAATTGCTTGCAGATAATGTCGACAACAAGCAGGAGTCCTCCGCCCAGCAGTGCGGACGGAATAAGACATTTTCTGAACAGCGGGATAGTGCGCCGCAGAATATTGCCCAGCATCAAAAACAGCAACAGCAGCCCAAGCTGTACCGCAAATCCCCAAACGGCATCATAATTTGCGAGTGTAAAGTCCCAATCCATAAAAATTACTCCATTCTGTAGTATAATTTGATAAATTTGTTTGGTAAGCGAAATGTTTGCTTCGCAAACGCGATATATTTTCGCTACGCTCAAATGCGATATAATCTCGCTTCGCTCGATTGCAATATGATATAAATCCCCTCGGGTTCTATCTTACTCGCGCCCGTAGGGCATATCGCGCGCCTTGGCGCATATCGCTCCTTTTGAATATCGCAAATCCCGCAAGGGATTTATATCGCTGAAAAACCGCTCCGCGGTTTTTCAATGCTCCGCGGTTTTTCAATGGTTATTCATATGTATGCCGCTATACAGCTTCCTATATGCCGACGGAGACATCTTCTCATGATACTCAAAAAACTTCAAAAACAGCTGATAGCTTTCAAATCCGCAGAGGGCGGCTATCTCGCTTATGTTGTTTTCCGAGGAGAGAAGCATCTTTTTTGAGTAGTCGAGGCGCTGTTTGATTATGAATTTTTCAAGTGTTACGCCCTTTTTCTGCTTTATCAATCGGCTGAGATAATCGGCATTATATTTGTATTTCTCCGATATCTCTCCAACCGTTATCTTGCGGTTGGAATTAATACGCACCCATTCGCATATCTGCTCGGCAAGGGCGCCCGTGCTCGGCTCGCTTGCGCAGACGGCTATTTCAGTAAGAATAAGCTCCAGCATAATGTCAAGCGTGCGGCGCGGATACTGGGGGCTGTTTTCGTAATGAAAAAGCTGACGGATAAGCACAGATATCTGCGGAGCGGCACCTCTAACAAGCTTTGTGGGGATATCCTCCGAAAAATGGAACCAATAAAACGCAACGTCCTCGGTTTTTTGGGTACCGAAATGAGTTTTTCCCCGCTCGAGAAGCAGTATATCGTTTTCCCCAAGCACGTATTCTGTGCCGTCCTCCTCGATAAAGACCTGCCCGCGGCGCACGTAGATAAGCTCGTTGCTTTCTATCGTCCTCTTGGGGTGTATCCACTCTCCCGTGCCCTCGAACAGACCGCCGTTCAGATATGCCATGTCGGAATTTCTCCCATATTTGCGACAATTAGGTATTTAAAAACCGAATTTATTATACTATAATGTAATTGTAATGTCAAACCCCATTGCAAATTTTATATAAAGGTAGTGTGGCTATGAAAAAATACGAGCTTTTTACCGCAAAAGAAATCAAGCCTGCGGGCTGGATGCTCCGCCAGCTTGAAATTGAGGCAAACGGCCAGTCCGGTAATCTGGACAAGATGTGGCCCGACGTGCGCGACAGCGCGTGGATAGGCGGAACCTGCGAGGGTTGGGAGAGAGTTCCCTACTGGCTTGACGGTTCCATTCCGCTTGCATATTTGCTTGATAACGACGATATGAAGACGCGCGCACAGAAGTACGTTGACGCCATTATTGAAAGACAGTGCGAGGACGGCTGGATCTGCCCCTGCACCGAGGACAAGCGCTTTACATACGATATCTGGGCGCTGTTCCTTGTATCAAAGACCCTTACCGTATACTACGACTGCACAGGCGATGAGAGGATACCCGACGTTATCTACCGCGCAATGAAGAATTGCTACGGCTATATGAAGGAAGGAAAGATAGTTCTCGACGTGTGGGGCAAGCGCCGTTGGTTCGAGGCATTTATCGCACTTGATATGATCTATTCCAAGTACGGCGAGGAGTGGATAAAGGATCTTGCAAAGATGCTCCGCGATCAGGGTACCAAGTGGAACGAGCTTACCGAGCGCTGGGTAACTCCCCTTAACAAGTGGACTCAGGAGACCCACATCGTTAACCTTATGATGTCCTTAAAGTACGAGGCTGTCAGCCACACTCTGCTTGATGAGGAGTACACGGGCATCACCGAAAAATTATACGACCACCTTTACAAATATAACGGAACTCCCATTGCGCTCTTTACGGGTGACGAGTGCCTTGCGGGTCTTTCCCCCATTCAGGGCACCGAGCTTTGCGCTGTAGTTGAGGAGATGTTCAGCTGTGAGCTTCTCTTTGCTTACACCGGCAACACCAAGTGGCTCGATATCCTTGAAAAGGCAAGCTTCAACGGACTTCCCGCAACCACCTCCGAGGATATGTGGACACACCAGTACGTACAGCAGAGCAACCAGATCGACTGCACCACCTTCCCCGGCAAGCCGATATTCCGTACCGTCGGCAAGCAGGCGCACTGCTTCGGTCTGATGCCTCACTTCGGCTGCTGCACCGCTAATCAGCCTCAGGGCTGGCCCAAGCTGATGCTTTCCGCATTTATGAAGGCAGAGGACGGCATTGTAAACGCAGTTACCATCCCCGGCAGCGTTAACACCGAGATAAACGGCAAGGCTATTGAAGTAAGCCTTGCAACCGAGTTCCCCTTCCGCCCCGTATTTGACTACACCGTTAAGTGCGCAGAGGGCGTTAAGACTAAGCTGATGATCCGCGTTCCCGCTTACGCTAAGCACCTGAAGGTAAACGGCAAGGCGGCAAGAGCGAAGGACGGCTTCCTTACAATTGAAAAGACCTGGAAGGGCGAGGAGACCGTACACGTTGAGTACGAAACCGACGCAAAGATCGTACGCACCCCCGCAGGACTTTACTGCGCCGAGATGGGCCCGCTTGTATTCTCGCTCCCGCGCGAGTACGAAAAGACCATGAAGGAATGGGTAGACCAGAGAGGCGTGGAGCGCAAGTTCCCCTACTGCGATTACGAGATCGAGGGCAAGGGCGAATGGCGCTATGCATTTGAACACGCTCCCCTTGTTCCCGAATTCAGAGGAATCGACAAGGACGTTCCCTTCTCCGAGAAGAATCCCGCAGTTGTACTTAAAGCGAAGCTTTCCCGCATCAACTGGGAGTTTATGGACGGATATGAGCGCATTCCCGCGCCCAAGCCCGCATCCCCCAAGGCGATCAGCGACCCCGAGGATAAGGTGCTTCACCCCTACGGCTGCTCCCGCCTGCGCATGACCGAGATGCCTTTTGCACTCAGAAGAAAGTAATATAAACGAAGAAAACCGCCCGTTTGGGCGGTTTTCCTTTATTTAAATTATTTAATTACCACGGAGGTAAATCCGCTTGTCTGAACCTTGGACTGATATTCGGATGTGCAGGTTAAGTTTACCTTGCCGGTTACGTTTGAGGAGCTGTCGAAGATCGCTTTGATCACTCCGGTTATCGTGCCGCCGTTTATCTCCAGATTTACGGTACCGCGCATTTCGTTCTCAAACACTCCGTTGGTTCCGGCCACTCTGCCAACACCGCAGACGTCTCCGTTAAAGGTACCGCCGTTGATGATATGCGTGCAGGTGCCGTATATGGAGTTCATACCCGTTGCAATGCCGGGTGCCAAGGAGCCTGCGTTATAGAATGTACCGCCGTTAACGGTAATTGTAACCGATGCGCCCTCAAGTATTCTGCCGATGGGGTAAGTGGCGCTCTGGCGGCGGTTGCCACCGCGAATATAATTCCACTCACCGCTGTTTATTTCGATATTGCAGGTACCGCCGAAGTCTATTTCGCTATCGGGAATGCCTTCATTTCCTACGTTTATGCCTGCAACAAATACAGGGAACTTGATAGAGGTGCTCTCCCTTGTGCTGTTTACGCCGCCAATGGTTACGTTGTGATAATTACATACGAACATAGTGCTATCGGCCTTGGCGTGCATATCAACGTTATCAAAGGTGAAATCGCCGTTAAGATACAAAGATTTGGACATATTTATCTTTGCATCCGAGGTGGTACGGTAATCATCTCCGTTATAATCGGACGTTACTGTAATATGCTTATCGGTATCGGGCAGGAACATATTGTAGGAGATCTCCACGGGTCCGCAAACAACAACGGTACCGCCGCTCTTCCTGAGAAGTGCAACTGCCGCCGCAAGATCGTTTACTGCCGTTTCGTATGTGTCTCCCTTGCCTCCTGCGGTGCCGTCCGCACGGACGTATACAACGCCCGTATCGGAAACCGCGGGAACCGTAACTTCAACGTCAGTACCGCGGAGGCCCGCCTCCATTACCTTTGCTATCTCCGTATATCCCTCCTTACCGGGGTGAAGCTTATCCGAGGTGGTATTCATATGCACGCTCATATATTCAAAGGTAGCTGTGTTTACATCGATAAATCCGCAGCCTGCGGTATCGGCGGTCTCCTTCACAAGTCTGCCCATCTCGCCGCTTGAAAGCTGATCCGCTCTCGCGCCTGAAAGAACGTGGATGTTGGAGCAGAGGTATATCTTTTTAACGGAGGGGAGAAATTCGTAGGTCTTTACAAGCTCCAAAAGAGTCTCCTTAAACTCTGCCTTTGCACCGTCGCTTGTCATATTGCGCATATCGTTAGTGCCGAGCATTATTATAACCACGTCCGGCTTGAACGCAATGCTTGCGGTGAATTCCTCGGTAGTCTTATAAGAAAGCGGGTTAGTCTTGTGTCCGGTGTTATACTCGCTTTCGTATCTGAGAACGTAAGAGCCGCCTCTGCCGAAGTTGCCCACTACGTAATTATCACCCAAAATACCCTGAAGCTGTGCGGGATAGCTGTCCTTTGCCTTATCGGTAACGCCCGTACCCGCCGTGATACTGTCGCCGATGCAGGCTATCTTCAGCTTCTCTCCGTCATACGGAACAAGCTCGTCGAGCTTGTCAAGCTCCTCGGTGCTTTCATACTTATCGTATGAAAAGCTTACGGCATCGCCGAGCACGGTATATTTTCCGCCGATCGCCGTACTGTTCACAACTCCGTAAGGAACGGCAGAGAAGGTTGTATACTCATAGCCCGCTTTATCGTACTCAAGCACTCCGTAGAACTTTACGGGTTCGTCTCCGCCTGCGTAATAATAGTTGTTTCCGGTTTTGCCGTAGGCTACGGATTTTCCTACTGCTCCGCCCGTTTCTCCTTCTGCGGACTGATACGCGATCTTATCCTTATTTACCTCAAGAGCCATAAGCACGCCGAACTCCGCAACAGGTGCAGTGCTATCGTCTACCCACGCGGCGCTGATGCTGAAG